>CAZZPQ010000043.1:0-21153 GCA_964655595.1 uncultured bacterium | reverse complement strand
ATATTACTTTTAATCCCTTCTTAAGCGCCGAAACGATATTAGTCCAGGTGACCAGATTAGTCCAGGTGACCAGGTACGGCGAGATGTGTCAGGAAAGTACGGGTTTCGCGGCTATTAACAAGCCCGCGCCAGTCAGTCGCGCCATTGCGCAGCAGGGTACTACTGATTGACTGAAAGAGTTGCCATTCTTGCGCAATGCTAATGGCTGGTGGACTTTGAAGCTTGAAGTCAAGAATGACCGTGCGACGCGAACCGCTTTGATAAACATAGACTGTGGGCTCTGGAACGTTTTCAGGCCATATATCTGCAAGTAGTTCCTGGCGCAATAGGGCCAGGATTTTCTGGTAACGCATTTCCAGACTCACCGGTAACTCTGTCGTGATGAAGCTAGGTCTCTCGAGCCCCCGACTGTCATAGCTGGTTAGCTGGATAGTTTCAGACTGAAGTTCAACCTGAGCTTGCCAAGGCTCTAGATTAGGTGGTTGCACCTGAGGTTGCGGTTTTGGTTGCCAAGTCCAGTAAACAGTAGCCATCAGGATAAGCAAGCTACTGAGTACTTGAGGTCGGAGCAGAACAGAAGCAAGAAACTGTCCACTGATATTCATATTGGGCACCAGTTCAACCTCCCGGAATTTATCCACCACATCGTCATATTGAGGCAAGGTCCAGGCACCTTTTTACAGTGGGATTGGTGAGAGACTTGGGTAACGTTGTACTAGTTACCATAATTCTGGGACAGTACTGTAATGAGTGTGCTAGCTACCATAAGCGCTAGCCTATCGGCATCTAGCAAGTCTTCCGGTCGAAACTCGAGCACCAGACCTCGACCACCCGCAGACTCGAGCGCTGTAAGCGGCAGGGCCGTCATGGTCGCAGTGCGATATTGTGCCAGTTGTGTAAAGTTGCTGGCAAAAACCTGGGCATTGCGCTCTGCCTGACTCAAATCACTGACGCTGCTTAGTAAAAGCGACCTGCGTAGTGCGTCCAGATTAGGATTGCTGAGTTCCCCAGAAGCGTTTTGTTGAATGGCTAGAGGGAGATCGCCGCTTTCTCGGAAGTCTCCCAAATAGTAGAGGTTGTAAAAGCCGGGATTGTTGTTAGCAGCATGAATAGAAACAAGCATATCGGCTCCGACGCCATACTGATTGCGTTGAGCTAGAGGTACGTTGCGGTCGTTATCGCGAGTCAGTAACACCTCGTGACCTCTTGTCTGCAAGGCTTCGGCCAAGCGCAAAGAAAACTGCAGGGTCAGCTGGCTCTCTGTACCCAAGTTAGCAAAACTAAGCCCCACATCCTCTCCCCCATGCCCGGGATCAATGACAATGCGCCAGGCTGTTGTGCTGGGCGTTGGCGTTGTAGTTAGGCGATTAGCTGACAAGACATCAATAATCAGATGAAAGCCATTGCTGGTAGATGTTTCAAAGCTGTCATAAGTGATACCTGGACGCAAGCTGATACGAACATCTACAAAACCAGCATTGGGACTGATAGTTGCACCAGCAAACAGCGTCCCCTGCAAACTCTGTTGGAGCGTTGTATCTGTCTGCTCAAAACGCAGCTGTAAAATGTTCAGGGTCTCATTGTAAAACGTTTCGTAGGCGACGCGTCCGCTAAGTTCCAGGATAATGCGCTCATAGCCATCATCAAGTCTGTTTTGTACTGTGGCACGCTCGAGTCTGGCTCGACCAAAGGTAACAATCACAGCCTGATACTCCGAAGAATAGCTGACAGTGGCTCCCAGTGCTTCGGCAACAGCTCTGAGGGGGAGGTAGATGACACCATTAAAGTTAATGGCTCCAGGACCTGCTCGAGCCTGCCCACCTAGTTCAAGTGCTTGCGACTGCGCAATCGCATCAGAGGGATTGTCAAAGACTTGAATGCTGAGTAGTTGCCCTGCATAGCTAAAGAGAACTGCCTGCACGTTTGGATCGAAAGCAAATACGGCATTAAGGCTTTGCGCTAGTGCCTGAGCAGGAATATAATCACGTCCCGCTGAAAAACTTGAGGTAAGCCCAGGAACTTCTTTCCCATTCACAAAGAGCGTTGGCTGAGCCTTTGCGATACCAAAAACCAGCGATAAGAATAGAAGTATTTTTATTGTCAACTTAATCATCGATAGGTTTTAAGCGCCCGGTCAATCTCGCGCTTGGCATCTTTCTTGGCTTCAGCCTGACGTTTGTCATAGAGCTTTTTACCACGTGCCAGTCCGACTCTGAGCTTTGCCCAACCGTCTTTGAAATAAAGTTTTAGTGGTATAAGCGTTAGACCCTTGCGCTCGAGGCCGCGACTGATTTCAGATATTTCGGACTTTCTTAGCAGCAGCTTTCTGGACCGCATCGGATCATGATTGTTATAGCTGGCTTCTTTGTAGACTGGAATGTTCATAGCTTCTAAAACAACCTCCCCCCTGTGAACCCGCGCATAGGCTTCAGCAATCGATGCTCCACCCTGGCGTAGTGACTTAACCTCGCTGCCCGTGAGAGCTATTCCTGCCTCAAAAGTCTCGAAAATGTCGTAGTCGAAGGTCGCGCGGCGATTTCGTAGTTCCATCAACATTTATCATACATGAGACCTGCTTGCGTAGCGGTAGGGAAGAACGCTCTCCCCTATTAAGTCTATTAAGTGAAATAAATCACGATATATATGTTCGCAACAAAAATATTGACACTATCGTGTATACAAATCCTCTTTCATTTCTCTGAAACCAGCTAAACTACGTTATGAAAAGGAGTTTTATGACCACAAAAATACTACCCCTACTTTTTGCGAGCCTGGTTCTAAGTGCTTGTACCATAACCATCAGCCCTGCAGATGTTTCTGTAACAGGTCGTGTTAGCTTTGGTATTGACCTAAATGATGTCATTCAGATTTTTGAACCTACCCGTGGCCAGGGTGCAAACTACAGCATCGGTGAAAGTATTAGTTTTCGCGTACGCACCACTCAAGCTGGCTATCTGACACTGACCAGCTATAACCCTGATGGTAGTGTCGATACATTTGCCAGAAATATTTTCGTTCCTGCAAACCAGACTACTATCCTCTCGGGACCCGATAACCGTACTATCTGGACGCTCGTACCACCTCGAGGATTCCACCGTGTGCGGGCATCGTTCACCCCCTCCCCTACTGACACTGCACGCGTCACCTACACAGGCGTGCGCGGCGAAGACCGCTGGACACAGACCATTAGCACCGAAATTCGCATTTTCAATATCCGTGATGTTCGCGAAACCAGTTTTATGCTCAACTAGACTTCTGTGTAATCCTCGGCCGAGCACCTAACAGGCCGTTCAACATCCTTATGAAACGGATAATGGTTCCAGCAGTGGCTGATTGTTCACTATAAGCACACTATGCTGAATAACCACACTGTGCTGATGTGTTTGGGTAAAAATTATCAGATCCAAAACCATTATCCAAAGTTTCCTTTCTACACTTTTGCCACTCCCTCAGCGTGCAAATTGGTATCAAGCTCGGCTAAATGAGGTAAACTATTACTACTGCGATAAAAACGCAGCATATACCAGCTTGGTTTAGGGTGAATAATTGGAGGTTCAGTCCTTTGGCAGGTCATAGCAAATGGGCACAAATCAAACGTAAAAAAGCTGCTAACGATACCCAGCGTGGCAAAATTATCAGTAAGCATATTCGCGCTATTCAGAATGCTGTTCGCGAAGGTGGCAGCGGCGACCCGAGCAATAACCTCAATTTAAAAAATACACTCGCTGCTGCCAAAACCGATAATGTTCCTATTGATAATATCGAACGCGCTATCGAGCGTGCACTTGGTGCCTCAGAGGGCAATGCCTTCGAAACAGTAGTCTATGAAGGTTATGGTCCGGCAGGCGTCGCTTTTATGATTGAAGCCCTCACGGACAACCGTAACCGTACTGCCAGCGAAGTTCGCCATGTTTTTAGCAAATATGGTGGCAATATGTCTGGAGGAACAGCCTGGCAGTTTGAGACCAAAGGCATTATCGTAGTCAGTCAAAACAGTGATTTGGCCCAGGAAATTGCCATTGAGCACGGTGCTGACGATCTCGAGGTAGATGACGAAGGTAGCTTGACCATCTATACACCAGCTGACCGACTATATGGTGTCCTTGACGCACTACAAACTGCCCAGGTTCAAACTGAGATGAGTCAGCTAACCAAAGTTGCCCAGAATGAAAGCCTGGTGAGTGAGGGTGAAGCAGCTAAACTCATGCGCTTTATTGATGCACTCGAGTCTTTGGATGACGTACAAGATGTCTACTCTAACGCAAACCTCTCAGCACTAGAAACTATGAGTTAAGAAGGCTTATCTTATGACTTTTCCCCTCCTGAACTGGAATGACCTTTCCAAAATCAACGCATTGCAGATGCAGCAGATCACCATGCTAGCTACCGGCAAATACAGTCTTGACCCCAGAATTTTAGTAGAGCATGCCGGACGCCATCTGGCCGAAATGGCCAATCACTTCGCTCCTGATGGTCCCATTTTAGTGGTTGCAGGTCGTGGCAACAATGGCAGTGGTGGGCTTGCTGCAGCTCGCCTTTTGGCCAACCAGCGGAAACAGGTCTGGGTTGTCCCTACCCACGAGGCTGATAACTACTCAGGCATTACCAAAGAACAACTCGATCTGCTCAGATATTTTCCCAATGTACGCTTGCGCAGTAGCCTGCCCCGCATGAAATTTGCCTGCGCGATTGACGCAGCTATTGGCACTCAACTCGAAGGGCCGCCACGGGGGCGAACGCTGGATGTCATCACGGTACTTAACCAACTCAGTGATAGTTGCAAGATCATTTCCCTCGATACACCAACTGGCATGGTCGCAGATGATGGCTCCATCCCAGGTGAGGCAGTTAGAGCCACAATGACTTTGAGTCTGGTTCTCCCAAAACCAGGTATCCAACCCGGAGGTCATGTTGGTGACTTATATCTCGGTGATATCGGCATTCCGCAGGGTGTTTTTGATGATCTATCCTTGCAGCGCCCTAACTTGACGAACTTCATTGCAAGACTCACCTGAGCTAACACGTTATACTGTCTGGCATGAATCTGATTGCGGTCGCCTGCACGGATGCAGTTTTGTTGGGGTCACTTAAACAACTCAATCATCCTGATACGTTTTTACATCCCTTAAACACTAAACCAACCTACGCACAACTTCAGGCAAGTCTGGAAACCCTGAATTTTGCTGGGGCCATGATTTTTGAAGAGGGTCTGGCACGGCAAATTGCAACCAGTTCGCAACGTCCCAGTATTGGCGTACAGGTGAGTGGGTTTTGCGATACCTTGATTTGTACACCTGCAGGCATAATTGCCGAAAACAGTTTTGCACAGTCGGTGCGGGACGCATTCATCCACCAACAGTGGGATGCTCGCGGCGCACGTGCAGTTGTACTTGGCAACGATCTGTATTTGTCGGTCATCGCTCGAGAGCTTGCCAATCTCGGGGTACAACAGCTGGTTTTATTAGCGGAAAACCGCCCAAGCGCTACTCGTGCCTTGGCCTATTTACCCAAGGATACAGAAGGTATTACCGACTCACTCTCCAGCCCACAATTGCGTATCTATCTGGAACAGGCCGATATTATTGTTCACGGGCAGACTGCTGTCACTATTCCAATCGATGTGCTGGGGCCTCATTTGAGTATTATCGACCTGCAAGACACAATTATGAGCGACCTGCGGCGCAATGCTTTGCGTATGGGGGCTAGAACACTCAGTATGCGCGATCTGCGGGCCTATCAGGTTGCCGCTATGCTGCATCAGATTCTGGGACGTCCGGTATCGGCTGACAGCCTCTTGGCCTTTTTTCATTCCTGATCTATGCCTGCTGACAAGCAGTTTAGCCTGGGGAATGTCTTCGCGGTAGCACTAGGGGGCGCCATTGGCGGTGGCTTGCGTTATAGCCTCAGTTTGCCCTTTTACGAAAACTCTGGCACACTAGCCTGGATCATCTTGCTCGAGAACCTCACGGGTGCATTCCTGCTTGGCTTTATTCTGTCTCATACAACCTGGCGATTTTATGCTGACACACACTCGAGGTTGTTTTTAACAACCGGTGTACTCGGTTCATTTACTACCTTTTCTGCGTATAGCCTCTACATCACCAATTGGTCTTTGCAAGGCGCAGCGCCTGTGGCACTCCTTTATAGTCTTGGAAGTATCTTTTTGGGGCTCATGGCTGCTTATGCAGGAATTAGCCTGGCTCAGCGCCTCAAACGAGAACAGTGCTAACGCTCTTTTTGATTATGCTGGCAGCGGCTGCTGGTGCAGTTTGCAGATACTTGTTGGACACAGTCATTACAGCTACTTTCAAGACTGGCTTCCCCTGGGGAACTGTCCTCGTCAATCTAAGTGGCTCGCTGGCGATCGGCTGGCTGGTAGGTTTTGGTTTTGCTAGAGACTTGAATCCGCAGTATGTTACTGCTATCAGCACAGGTTTTTTGGGTGCTTACACCACGTTTTCAACCTGGATGTATCAGGTTGTATTGTTGCTGGAGCAAAAGCATTACAGAGCAGCCTTGATGCATAGCTTGGGCAGTGCCAGTCTGGGTGTATTCGCGGTCATTACTGGTTTGTGGTTGGCCACAGCTTTAAGTTAAGAACAAGAATGCTACTAAGTGATTATTTTCACGATATTATTGTTTGCTATTTTATTATTGTAATTTTGTAAAAATACTGGCACTCTAACAGGGTAAATTTTCGTTACACTGTGAGTGGGCTTATCACGAGTCCCCTCATGTGGAGTTGAAATGCTCAAACATTTTATTGGTCTCATCATCGTCTTTGGTTTGCTCAGTTTGGGCGGTGCTCAAACTTACTACAAACTACCAGAACATCTTAGCGTGTTTCAAAATGATGGTATCCTCATCAACCAAGGAGCTACAGCGCTGACATTTATTCCGGGTATAGGCTGGATTGATAAGCAGATGCTAAGTCAGCCACTGGTCATTGGGCAACAGGTTTATGTGCAGGCAGATATTCTTGAACATCTGGGCATTCATCTACCGCGTATCGACGCGATTCGCTTTGGTGGAGATACCACAACCCGCATCGTGCTTGACTTGAGCAATGTAACAGATAGTTATCCTTACCAACGGCTCGAGCAGCAAGGACAACTCGAGGAAAACCAGTCACTTGTCCTGCCACTGGGTAATATGCTCATTCCGTTTGACGCGCCTGACTCCTTTGGTAACCTGCAACTCGAGTTGCAACACCGCCCGGAAACCAGCCTTAGAATTAGCGGTCCAGCCATATCATACCGAGTGTTCTATCTTGAAAATCCTAGTCGCCTGGTCATCGATACACTTATCCAAAGTACGGCAACCATCACTGCCGAAACCCGCATTCTCAGGCCCGGCATGACCTATCAGCGCTTTGCCAGCCCGAGTAGCCTGGGTTTTAGCGGTGTTCATCTTTTAGAAATAGCGCCGGGTACGGGTGAGTTTCGGGTCATTGGTTCAAACAACAGTCTAGAAAAAGTCTCTGTACTTGCAAATGGCGCTTTTGCGGCGATTAATGCCAGCTACTTTGATGCCGGCAGCCAGAGTACCATTGGTTTTCTTAAAATTGACCATGGGCTTTTATCCCTGCCTTCGCGCAACCGAGCAAGTATCGCCTTTAGCAGCACACCCATCATCGATAGGGTAACAGCCATCTTTAATATTACGGTTAATGGCAAGCTGTTTCGCAGTGACAGCAGCGATACTGAGCCTAAGATTCGGGTTTATACTGATAGCGGTCAACTGGTCGGCAGCCCTGGCAAGGGTGTCATCACGGTTCAGCACGGTCTGGTCACAGCGAATAAAATCGGTCCTCAGCGTGTACCCGAAAATGGCTTTGCCATTGTTTATGAACCTGATGAGCGGGCGCTCGCACTCGTCGACAGCGGCAATTTCGCCAGTCTTGAAATCAGGATGTATCCTGAGGCATTTATGTACAGCCGCTACGTCGTGGAAGCTGGACCGCTACTCGTCAAAGAAGGTCAAGCCGCCTTTGTACCCGAACTCGAGCAGTTCAGACGAGGAGAGCGAATTCTGGATGACAGCACTCAGCAAGCCGCTATCGGCATCAGAGCCGATGGAACGGTCCTGCTGCTAACGGCTGACGCCATGACGGCTGAAGACCTTGTTCCGCTCATGCTGTCGCTTGGGGCACAGGACGCCATGCGTCTTGACAGTGGCGGCAGCACGACGCTCTATATCGATGGCACGGTGATCAACCGAAAGTCAGAGCGCCATGTTGCCAGTATCATTGCCTTCATTCCTTATTAAATCTTCAGCCTTCAACACAAAAGAATAGACCCAGGACGAGTACACTACCAGTATGGACAGGCTTCTGATAGTGCTCTTTATAGCGCTCACCAGTATTGGCGCAGCACAAAGCAGTCCGGTTCGGCTGGAACTTGGCTTTGACGGTCATTTGGTTGCTGAGCGCTGGAATCCTCTGCGCCTGATCACCCGCGATCAGCCAGCTTCAAAGCTTAGTCTGAGCATCGACTATGGCAGCCTGCGCGAAGGCGAACGACTGATTACGTACAGCGCCGAAATCAGTGCAGGTAGTGGGCTCTATGTGTTTCAGGATGACATCTATATCCCCAATTGGCGCAGCATCACCTGGAATCTAAGCACCGCTGAGCGAGTCCTGGCCAGTGGTAGCCTAGACCGCCGCGGTGCCAGCAGTGAACGTCTTACGCTGCTGGTGAGCAGCCAGCCAAGTCGCTGGCTAGACACTCTGGACGGCGAACGCATTGTGACCTTCCCCGCCAACCTGCTGCCACAGCGACTAGCTGCCTATGACGGAGTAAAGCGTTTAATCATTGACGGTAGCACTGCCATGCCTTCACCGCAGTCGTTGCTGGCAGCCAGCGCCGCTGGCGCCATCACCCAGCTGGTTGAACCTCTGCCCGCCAGTTATGCACCCTTACTCGAGCTGAGTAGTTCAGAGCCTCAGCGGCTTGGCGCAGGCTGGCTTTTAAGAACGAGCTCCAGTGACAAGCCAGACCTTGCAACACTGGATTTGAGCAAAGCCATTGCGAGCATCAGCAGCTCTGATATGGTGGCTATCCAACCTCATGTACCCCAGGTTCCTTTTCTGGCTGGAGTCAGTCTGTATGGCCTGGTGATTATCCTGCTCTTGCGTTTTGCCGGCCATGCGGGCATTGTAACGGCACTCGTTCTGAGTATACCCGTGAGCTTTGCAACCTTGAGCAGTTTTCAGATAGATGCTGCTGAAACGCATCGCGAACGTAGCCTGAGTATAAGCGCAGGTGGTCTGGCACATAATACTGCGGCCCAAGGCATCGTAAGTTTGCGCGGTGGTACTTTAGAGCTAAGTATGGCAGTCTACCCAAACCAGATTTCTGGCTACCATCAGCACGTCAGGCGCGACACAAGCATCTTTAGCATGACAGCTCCGAGGTGGTCACAGATTCTGTTAATTGCCAAACCAAGTCTGAGCCTAGCTACCTTTGGCTGGCAACATGAACAACTTCACAACAGTGGCCGAACAACTCTAAACAATGTCTATATTAAAGGTTACGGCCCTCAGCAAGCACTTGCTGCCGGGATGAGTATGCAACCACAAACTCGGGAAGATGGACAATTATCAGATGTTTACCACAACCTGCTGGAACACCTGCCCATTGGCACAGCCATCGCAAGCAGCAACAACCAGATCTTTCTGGCCCTACCCGACAGTATTACCTGGAACGCACCATGACCGTTCTAACAGATCTGAAACGACATTTTGGCAACTCCGAGTTTATTCAGCTCTGTGCTGGGTTTTTTATCATTTTAGTGCTGGGGATTGCTATCACTTGGCCCAATTCCGTCCAAGCACCCAACAATAGTTTTTATACGGTAGTACAGCTGCGAATCGGCATGCTGGTACTTCTGGCACTTGCGTATGGCAGCGCGGTAACTCATTTAGCTCGGCATCAAAAGATCAGCACCTTGCTGGCACTGCTGGTTCTGGCAGTTGTCTCGAGCCCTGTTGAAATTACCGCCTACGCTATCAGCTTCCCACAGCAAAGTCTGCTATGGGGACTGTTTCTCAGCCTGCTGGACACGGTTGCCTACTTTGGCTTTGGCCTGTTGCTAGGTTATGTCTTCACCATTCTTCGCCTTAGACCCCTGCTGCCACTGGCCCTACCCGCTACCATAGCTGGTTTAATCGCCTTTGATATATATCTGGGTATTCCAGTTTTCAACCCATTTACCACTATCACCGTGATTAGTTACCCCCATCTTATTTCCATGATCACCCTTGGCATTTTGACGCTCACCGTTCTTGCTTTACCCTGGAAGGCCCCTCATGATTCAACCCAGTAAACGCCGCTACCAGACAGCTACGACCAACCTTGCAGTCCACCACAAACTTGCACGTCAGCACAGTTGGAACAGAAGACTACTGAACGCTGCTATTGCCAGTTGTAGTGTGTCTATCGTTTTGTGGCTGCTGGCCATTCCCTTAACCTGGCACCTCGGTATCAGCCTGGCCGTCTTTTGCACTGCCCTGCTGCTTCCGGTTCGACCTGCCGAAGCCTGGGCTTTGCAAGAGATTAACAATCAGGTTGGTCTCAGTTATCAAACTGCTGTAGAGCTGCAAAACGAGACTGATAAGTATGGTTTTGCCGAGGCCGTTACCCACAAAGCCCTTAAGGATATACGCCAGTTCGAACAACCCAGACCGCAGATTTGGTGGCTGCCTATTACCGCGCTGGCACTGAGCCTGGCCCTGCTCCCCTACACACCTCTCAGTAGCGGTATGCGCCCGACAGGTTTACCTGGTACCACGACCACTGGAGGTCCGCAGCAACCTGAAAGCACTGCCCCTATAGCCCCTGAAGAACCCGAAAGTATCACTGAGCCTTTTGAAGCCGAAGAGCCCGCCAGTGAAACCGAAGCCCCTCAACCAGAGAGTGATACACCCGACTCCAACCAGGAACTTGACGGCAGCGGCAACAGTGATGCGGACAATCTGGCAGAAAATCTGGCAGATGAGGAGACGCTCGAGAGGTTTCTCGAGAACCTCCGTGAGCGCAGTCCTGAAGAGGAGCAAATGCCGCCAGATACGATCACCCGCCCCTCGTCTGAAGAAGCTGAAACAAGTGATGAGAACAGGGATCAGCGCGCCGCCAGCACCGAGCCGCAGGCTGAGCCAGGCACTGAAGATGGTCCCGCGGAAGCCAGCGATCAACCCGGTGAAGAAAGCGCTCCTGAAGGTGCAGAAGCCAGCAGTACAGACGGTAGTGACGACCAGGCTGGTGATGAAGCACAGGATGATCGGTCCGATGAGGCCAGCCCTGGTGACCAAAACGAAAGTGGCAGCATGGCAGCAGATGGCGAAGGCACACCCGACGAACTGGCTGGACTCGAGAATGATCCAGCAGATGGCGCTGGTGATGGCCCTTCACTCTCATTGGGTCAGGCAGATGAGGAAGTCGAGTCCCCTCAGAATGATCCCGAACTCCTGCGTGGACAGCTCGGCACTGGCCCCAGCAGCACCGCTGGTACCATTCGGCTACCTGGCAATGATGACAGTGGCGTTGCTAGTTCTCCAGAGGCACGCGCCCAATACGAACGTGCCGTTGAACAGGCAATCACTGAAGGACGGATTCCCGTGGAGTATCAGGAGATTATCCGCAACTACTTTAGGTGAATATTCTCATTAGACCAGCTCTCGAGCAAGACGCAAGAGCAATGCTTACAGTGCTTAATCCTATTATCGCTGCAGGCCACTACAGCATCATGAGAGATCTATTGACAGAAGAAGATCAGCGCTTGTTTATCCGCACCTTTCCCAGAACCGGCGTTTTTCTTGTGGCGATATGTACCGATTCGCAGCAGTTACTCGGCCTCCAGGATGTCGTGCCCAAAGCTGATAAAGTTGGATGTGCTGAAATTAGCACCTTTATCGCCTTGGATGTTCACAGGCAAGGTATTGGACAACAATTATGTGCGGTGACCTTTGAGTCTGCCCAAAAGGCAGGTTTCCATTCATTGAATGCCACAATTCTCAGCAGCAACACAACAGCTCTCCGCTTTTATAAGCACCAAGGGTTTGAGATTATTGGTTACCACAGCGAAACCTTGACCGATGGTCGCAGAGTAAATCTTGTCCTCTGCGAAAAGCGGTTATGAGCCAGGAGTTTTTTTGCGAAAGAAAGCGTCGACTCAGGAACTTTTGGGCCACTAAACATCATCATCCAGTCAGGCTTTTGCCAGAGCTCTAGTTGCCGATCTGGGCTACTCGCGACTCGAGCGCCGTTGCCAGCGTCGGGCTGAGTTCAGCAATGGCCTGTTCCCGCAGCTGCTGATAATCCGGGTCGTCCTGCAACTCTACCAGTGCTTGCCGGGTACTTTCATTACGCACTGCCTCATAACGTGAGCCAGTAAAAACCATGATGACCTCGGCAGTCGTAGCATCAATCAGCTGTATCTGAAGCTGCAAACGCAGGTATACCTCTCGGCGTTCGAAAGTACCGATTCTGTAAACTGTCACATCACGTATCAGCAGTGGTGCGCCAACCATAATGGCTGCCTCCGCAGCCTGCGAGCGAGCCGCAAATGCCGCCTGTAAAGGGGCACGGTCACGAACCATATCGCGGTAATTTTCCTGATAACTAGCCACGCTGCGCCTGACCAGTCCGATGTCAGGCGCGAGCTGACGGCTCAGCGATGCCTGAAGACTGTCTGCCAGCCCAGGCGCACGCTGCTCAGCGGGTGCATTCAGGACGATGTAGCGCCCAGATGTCACATGAAGCGCTTGCGGCACACAGGCACTCAGAACAACAAGGCTCAGTAGCATAACAAGGTATTTCATGGTTTTAGACTAGCAGGTTTAGCCTAAACCTTGATGATAGCGGTCTTAATTCTGGCTAGAGTCTTCCTCCAGCCAAACAATACGCCCACGGCTATCCTCCACCAAAACCTGCATCAGCTCTGATTTATCCTCATCAAAGAGCTCCAATCGCAGTATCAGACCCTCCGCAGAATATGCTGCTTCACTGTCCAGCCCGTCAACCATTGCCAAACGCCGATGAACTTTATCCATAGCGTCAAAAGGAACGACAAAGGCCAGCCTGCTGCGGTCTTTGATCTCTTTCGTGCCGGCTTCATCCAGCGCTTTCGCTACAGCGCCACTGTAGGCACGCACCAGACCGCCTGCGCCCAGCTTGGTACCACCAAAGTATCGCACGACCACCGCTAGGCAGTAGTCCAGATTACGCCTGGTCAACACCTCCAGAATAGGTCGCCCGGCTGTGCCACCCGGCTCGCCATCATCAGAAAAGCGCTGCTCCATTCCTAGCCTGTAAGCGAAACAGGCATGATTGGCATCGGGGTGTTGTCGCCTGAGGTAACCCAATACCTCAGACCCCGCCGAAACACTTTCAATTGGCATCACGGTTGCAATAAACCTCGAGTTCTTGACGATCTCAGTACGCTCATGCTGCTTTTTAACCGTGATGTAAGCCACAAGCAAAGTCTAGCCTGCCTGGGCTGTGCTACACTAGGAGCAATGAACGCTACGCAGCAAGCCAGACGATGTTGTTGACGCTGCCGTAAGTCTTTTTCCTCACAACCGGTTTTTTCGCTATACTCTCTGCTAGGTATCACCTGTTACTGGAGCTGATATGTCACTTGTCCTGTACAATTCCAAAACCCGCACAAAAGAAGTCTTTAAACCCATTTCACCTGGTCGGGTAGGCATTTATGCCTGCGGCCCTACGGTATACAGCGAGCCACATCTGGGCCATGCCCGAGGTGCCATCGTTATGGACGTGCTTAAACGCTGGCTGCAGCACGAAGATTACCAGGTGCGCTACGTCATGAATGTAACTGATGTAGGTCATCTGACCGATGACTTTGATGATGGTGACGATAAAATGCTCAAACGAGCCAAACTCGAGCAACTCGAGCCCATGGAAATCGCCGAGAAGTACTTCTGGGCGTACTTTGATGTGATGGATAAACTGGGCGTACTGCGCCCCGACATCGTTCCGCGCGCAACTGGACACATTCCTGAACAGATTGAACTGACCCAGGACCTGTTAGGGCGCGGTTTTGCTTATGAACGCGACGGAAGTGTCTATTTTGACGTTTCAGCCTGGGAAGCCTACGGGGAACTCTCTGGACGAAATCCGAATGATCTCATTGAAGGTACCCGTGTTGACGTGCGCAGTGACAAGGATGACCCTCGGGATTTTGCCCTGTGGAAACGCGCTGAACCAGAACACATCATGCGCTGGAACAGCCCCTGGGGAGAGGGTTTTCCTGGCTGGCATATCGAGTGCAGCGTGATGAGCACCAAATATCTGGGCGACAGCTTTGATATTCATGGCGGTGGCCTGGACCTGATCTTTCCCCATCATGAGTGCGAACTAGCCCAGGCCAGAGCCGCAGGCAAGGACTTTGCCAGCTACTGGCTGCACTGGAACATGATCACACTTGAGGGCGAAAAGATGTCCAAGTCCAAAAATCACTTTGTCACCCCCATGGAGCTATTTGAAAGCTTTGATCCACTGGTCATCCGCTTTCATCTGCTGCGCAGCCATTACCGCAGTGTACTGGACTTTAGCGAAGAAGGTCTGCGAAGCACAGAGGCTGGACTACACCGCTTGCTGGAGAGTTATCAGAACGTCCAGAAGCTGAGCAGTGACACTTCTGAAGACCTTGATCCGGCACTGGACAGCTTTAAATCCCGCTTTGCCAGCGCTATGAATGATGATCTGAACAGCCCCCAAGCCATTGCCACCCTCTTTGAGGCAAGTCGTGAAATCAACGCCCAGCTTTCATCACAAGCCTCAGCTGCATTTATCAACACCGCCAAGGCTTTTTACGAAGTGAGTCTGGGCCAGGTCTTAGGGGTACTAAGTACTAAAGAAACCACCCAAAATCCAGAATTGCTAACCAACGTCCTGGAGCTTTTGATCGAGCAAAGACAGGAGGCTCGTCAGCGTCGTGACTTTGCAGCAGCCGACGCACTACGGGATAAGCTCTATGCCCTGGGTGTTCAGATCGAGGATAGTGCTGAGGGAAGCCGCTGGAAACTGCTCAAATGAGTGTCGATGAGATTACGCAAGCCTACCTGACACTCAGCGCTACTCGCGGCCTTGGTCCCAGAAAGATTCGCCTGCTGGTAGAAGCCTTGGGTTCTGCGAGAACTGTGCTGGAAGCCTCAGCAGCAGAGCTTTTAGAAGTCGAATCTATCGGACCCTCCATGGTGGCGGCACTCGAGCAGGCCAAGACCAGTGACTGGCCCACCAAAGAAATTGAGCGAGCCAGGAAACTGGGGACTGAAATTTTGCACCTGGAGCATCCTGACTACCCAAGCTGCCTGCTTTCCATCTATGACCCGCCAGCCGTTTTGTATTGCCGAGGTGCGCTTCCAAAGCTGGAGGCAGGTCGACCCAGGTCCATCGGTATCGTCGGTACCCGAGATGCCAGTGACTACGCGCTGAGCTTTGCACGCAAACTGGCAACAGATTTGGCTGAAGCCAATGTGTGCGTGGTATCGGGTCTGGCCCTCGGCATCGATACCATTGCACATGAAGGAAGTCTGGCTGCCAGGGGTCAGACACTGGCTGTGCTCGGCTCGGGAGTGGATGTGATTTACCCAGGTAAAAACCAAGCTCTGGCGCACAAAATCATCCAGGGGCACGGGGCAGTGCTGAGTGAGTATCCCATTGGCAGCCGACCCATTGCCACCAATTTTCCAGCGCGCAACCGCATCATTAACGGACTCTCGAGCGGGATTGTGGTGGTAGAAGCAGGACAGAAGTCCGGTGCTTTGATTACCGCTGATTATGCCCTGGAAGAGGGTCATAGCGTTTTTGCCGTGCCTGGGCGCGTCGGCGATCCGCGCTCGAGCGGCACACTGGCGCTTCTCAAACAAGGGGCACAGCTGGTGGAATCCGCTGAGGATATTCTCAGTAGCTTTGATTGGTTGAAGGGTTCAGGCCAAAACCAGCCAACGGTCATCCAGTTAACACCGTCTGAGGAGCAGGTCGTGAAAGTCATTGCCACTTTGCAGCATCCAGCCCTCGATGACTTGTCACTTCACCTGCAACAACCTGCACCTCAGCTGCTGGCAACACTTACCATGCTCGAGTTGCGTGGGGTAGTCAAACAGCTTCCAGGCGGGCGCTACGGGGTCATCAGATTCTAGTGGGGGTAGCCTAAGAAGCCTTGGAGGCCGCTAAGCAATTTCGGGATAGGCACTCGCGATAAGCGCCGAGGGCGAGGTTGCTTTGCGACACTACGCTTCACTCACGGCGACAAAATGCGTAAATTATGATTACAAGACAAATTATTGAAACTATAATGTAGCGCTCACATCTTAGCGCGACCGCTAGACACATTTTTGAACTCAGTGTAAAATACATTGACAGAACCAATCCCCAGTCACCCCCTTCAAGTATTGCAACAGCTACCCATGTGACAGGCTAAGATTGGTCTGAAAGGAGATGTTTTGAAAAAGTTTTTGGTTTCTATGATAACGGTTATCGCATCATTTGGAATTGCCTTCGGGCAAGGTATCACCATCTGGACACACTTTGGCGATACCGAACTTGATTGGTTACAGGCTGAAGCTGCCGCCTTTGAAGCAGCCTTTGGCGTGCCCGTGAGCCTGGTCGCTGTGGACCTTGGGGAAATCAAGGAAAAAATGCTGCTCAGCGCCCCTCAGGGTGAAGCTGCAGACCTCGTTGTGCCAATTCCTCACGATCAGCTGGGTGAAATGGCAGTCGGCGGTGTACTGGCTGACATGAGCGGCTTCGCAACTCCAGCCTACCTCGCTGACTTAAGCGAGCAGGCTCGACTAGCGTTTACCTTCAACGGGCGCCTGTTTGGCTTACCGATGTACGTAGAAGGCCCAGCGCTCATTGTCAACACCGACCTGGTGAGTGATGTACCTGCCACCTTCGAAGAGATGATTGCCACTGCACAGGCACTGACCACCAGCGATACCTTTGGCTTCCTTTACGACATTGGCAACTTCTACTTTTCCTACGTCTGGATTCGCAGCAATGGCGGCTTTGTCTTTGACCGCGACGCTGCTGGCGATCTGGTCCCAACAGCTCTGGGGCTGAACAATGAGGGTACAGTTGCTGCTGCCAACACCATGAAAGCGCTGCGCTTTGATTACGGGCTGATCCCCACCGGTGTCGACTATGGTGTCGCTGATGGCCTCTTCATTGACGGCGCTCTGGGCATGATCTACAACGGACCCTGGGCCATCCCCAATTACGCTGGTGCTGGCATCAATGTCAAAGTCATGCCGGTTCCACCGATGGCTGATGGTACGACCTTCAGCGGCTTCATGGGTGTTCAGGGCATCCTGATGAATCAGTTCAGCAACAATAAGGTTGACGCCGCTAACTTTGCCAAGTGGCTCACCCGACCGGCTGCTCAGGTAACCCTGGCAAACATGACCGGTAAGATTCCTTCAAGTTTGGGGGCTGCTGCTCAGGTCGCCGATGACCCGATTATCGCTGGCTTTGCTGCTGCACTCGCGAACGCCGAACCCATGCCCAATATTCCAGAAATGGGTAATGTCTGGGGTCCTATGGGTGACGCACTGACTCGCATTCTGGATGATGCTGGCTCAAATCCAAGCGAGATTCTCAATACTGCCGTCAATCAGATTCTCGGCAATTAAGGTCTAGTCTGTGTCACACGGTAGCCAGGAGCTTTATGCTCCTGGCTACTTTATTGATTTACGAATAATAGGGTACACTAGCCCAAGTCTATTTAGAGGGAGATTCTATGGACATTTCACGTCCAGCCACTGACTTTCTGGCCAAGACAAAAAGCGGGCAACCCGGTGGCCTGCTCAAGTCGCTACTCATTCTGACAACTTCACTATTTAGCGCCAGCTTAGTGGGCGTGTTTGGCATGTGGTTGCTGTGGCAGCTAAACGCCAGTATTCCTGCCTATTACGGAGTCGTTATTGGCCTCTTTGCACTCATTGTGATTTTGCAATATGTTGCGCGTCGCTATGAGTGGATTATGCCCTGGTACTATCTTTTACCTGCTATTATATTTTTGCTTACCTTTACGGTTTTTCCTGTCATCCTAACGGTCATGCTGGCCTTTACCGACTACGCAGGAATTCGCAATGGACAACTCAGCATCAGCACTGAAACAAGCATCAGCAGTTACACAGGCAATCAGCTGATTCTGGAGTCCCCCCAGACCCTGCGCTGTGACCAATTGCGCGGGTCACGGGAGGGCTGTAACAATGTACGCGCTGTCGTCTTTGCTTCAGCAGACTTTGTAACAACAGGTGTGAGTCTTGATGGTGATATCCTCATTGTCAATCCAGCACCTCCTGCTGGTCGCGATGTGAGCACCGTAGAAATCGAAATCCCTGATTTTGGCTTTGCAGTGCAGTTTCCAGTTGTTGAGGTTGATGGCAATGCTCTCAGGCTGGGCCGGCTTCCTCCGGGTGAGCCCGACCTCACAACTGTACGCCTGGAGTTGGAGCGCCAACCCTTAGAGCGTCGCATTATCACCCTGGAAGACAACCTTATTACCCTGGATCAGCCCTTGCCAGATGATGTCGAGGCTGTCAGCATTGCTCGCTATAACGACTTTGGCTGGGTCGGTCTCGATAACTTTAGTCTCATCGGCAGACAGGCAACTCGAGCTCTGTTGCCCGTGTTTTTGTGGAACGTGATTTTTGGCGTTGCCACGATTCTTATCAACACCGTAGTTGGCGTCTTTATTGCACTGCTCCTGAACAATCCAGACCTGAAGTTCCGCAACTTGTACCGGACACTACTGATTGTCCCCTGGGCACTGCCCGGCATCATCACTATTCAGGTATGGCGAGGGTTTCTCAACGAAAACTTTGGCGCTATTAACCGCCTTCTGGCGCTGCTGGATATCCCCACTCTAAACTGGCTTGGCAGTACCGCCTACGCAGCGCTAGCACCCAAATCGGCGATATTGCTGGTGAATCTGTGGCTGGGTCTACCCTTTATGATGACCGCTGTGCTGGGCGCACTCTCGGCAATACCCAGAGAGCTTTATGAAGCTGCCAGAGTCGATGGTGCCAATGCCTGGCAGGGCTTTTGGGGCGTGACCGCGCCTCTTTTGCGCACAGCACTCGTCCCTATTACACTGACTGGCTTTGCTTTTAACTTTAATAACTTTAACCTTATTTTCCTCTTGACCGACGGGGGGCCAGCCTGTGCCTGGAGCACCCCCACCGCACGCTGCACCGATATTCTTATCAGCTGGGCCTACAACGAAGCCTTTCGATCACAGGGAGGCTATGCCTATGGGCTGGGAAGTGCCATTTCGATTATCATCTTTATGATTACGCTGGCTATAAGCCTGGTGAACTTTAAGGTTACTGGCGCACTTAAAGAGGAGTCTAATACATGAAACTCTGGCATAGCATTTCAAGTCTAGGCTTGGTATTACTGGCATCTTCTGCTCTGGCACAAGGGGGCTTTGTCCGCATTCCCAACGGCTGGCTTTGGGTTTTGATTGCCTTTATTGTGATCAATGGTGGCATTGCATTAGCAGCTTACCTGTATGGCAAGGCTACCCGCCCAGGAAAGGCGGGGCAATATGCCCTCACCGCTGCCACCCACTTATTTATCTGGGTGGTCATTATTCTGACTTTTTATCCAGTCGTCTATCTGCTGGCAGTATCCTTTAATGAAAATGATAATATCACCGCAGCCTTACCACGCGAGGGCAACATCATCTTTCGCAGTGGTGTCTTGCCTGACCCAGCCAAGTTTTCTTTTGTTCAGTACGAAAAGATTCTCGGCCAAACACATTTGCTGAGTTACCAGTGGGTGTTTATTGCCATCTTGCTGTTAGCTGTCATTGCAGTGATAGGTACCAAGGTGTCTGAGCGCATGGGAGGCAATATCTACCAACTCGAGCGCTACCGAATGTTCGCAGGCTGGACCATTTTTGCCAGTGCCGCAGCTCTGGTACTGACCATAAACCCAAATCAGTTTTACTTCCTCAATGAAGAAGGTACAAGGATCGCCGCCAGCACCGAGCGCAAGATAATTCTGTACATTCGCAATACACTCCTGGTATCAGGCGCAACGGGACTATTTGCCGTGCTGATCAGTACCACCGCAGGTTATGCTTTTTCCCGAATGCGCTTTGAAGGCCGCTATCAGACGCTTTTAGGTTTTGTCTTTATCCAGATGTTTCCAGGCTTTATGGCGCTGGTAGCCATCTTCTATCTGATGAGCTACCTGGGATTGCTCAATACCTACACCGGCCTCATTCTGGCTTATTCCGGTGGTGCAATTTCCTTTTCTGCCTGGATTTTCAAAGGTTATCTGGACTCAATCAGCCCTAGTCTTGAGGAAGCTGCACTGGTCGATGGCGCCACGCGCTGGGGTGCCTTTTGGCGCATCATTTTACCCGTCAGCGTACCGATGCTGCTCTTTATCTTCCTATTGCAGTTTATTGGCACTTACAGCGAGTTTATTCTGGCGAATGTTCTTCTGACCGGTGAAAATCAGTGGACGGTGGGCATTGGTTTGCGCAACTTTACCACAGGCCGCTTTAACACCCAGTGGGGCGCACTTGCTGCCAGTGCGGTACTCGGCAGCTTGCCCATTCTGATTATCTTCTACTCATTCCAGAACGCGCTCACCGGGCAATACACTGCTGGTGGTGTTAAGGGTTAGGCATTTTTCCACCCTGGACAATCCAGTCTATATCCAGGTGAGCCAGCACCAGGCTTTCATATGGATGCTCCTGACCTGCTTCATACAGGCAGACAATCTGCCCTGTGGGCAAAATAGCCAAATCCGAGTAGGCTGAAGGCCCTTCACAAAGCACCCAGGCCTGTGGCCAGGTTTTGGCTCCATCGTAGCTTAATCGCAAAGTGAGATGGTCACGACTCGAGCCAGCCGGGTTACAAAACAGTACAGCTTCTCCGACACGTGCAATACTAGCCTGACAAGCAGCAGGTTCAGGAAGTACCGTATCGTCGGCATTCATCGCTTCAGTGAGGGCGTCATCCCAGTAAAATTCACCAACGCTCAGGCCGCCATCAAAACTCTTTGCAATACCTCGCTTGCTAGCACTTACTCACACCCTTGCAAATTAAAAAACAATGCCTACACCTAACCATCCAACCAGTCATTTCAGAAGTATGATGGCCTTATG
>CAZZPQ010000042.1:0-21154 GCA_964655595.1 uncultured bacterium | reverse complement strand
ACTCAGCGCAGCAGCGCCAGAAACACACCCGCAGCCACCGCTGAACCGATAACACCGGCGACATTCGGCCCCATGGCCGCCATCAGTGGATTGACACGACCTCTGGTGTGTTCCGAAACAAACTTCTGAACCACGCGCGCAGACATCGGCACAGCCGAGACACCTGCCGCACCGATACAGGGATTGATCTTTTTGCCTTCGGGTAAAAACAGGTTGATCAACTTTGCCAACAGGATGCCACCAGCAGTGCTAAAGGCAAAAGCTACCGCCCCCAGCACCATGATAAAGAGCGTCTGCACTTGCAGAAAAGTCTCGCCGCTCATGGTGGCGCCAATCACCAGACCCAGCAAAATGGTGACGATATTGACAAAAGGCCCACCTGCAGTCTTACTGAGACGATCCGTTACGCCAGATTCGCGCAGCAGATTACCAAACATCAGCATACCAATGAGCGGCGCTGCGGTTGGCACCGCCAGCGAGGCCAGCACTGCAATGGTGATGGGAAAAAGGATGACCGCAGCCTTTGAGACAGATCGCACTTCAGCAACCTGGATTTCACGCTCTTTTTGCGTCGTGAGTAAACGCAGGATGGGCGGCTGAATAACAGGAACCAGCGCCATATAACTGTAGGCTGCCACCACCACCGCACCTAGCAGATGGGGAGCAAGAATAGCAGTCAGAAAAATGGAGGTCGGCCCATCCGCCCCACCAATAATACCGATGGCAGCAGCTTCCTGCATAGTAAAGCCAAAGAGGTAAAAAGCACCCAGCGCTGCGATAAAAATACCCACCTGGGCAGCAGCGCCTAAAAGCAGGGTGACGGGGCGGCTCAGTAAAGGGCGAAAATCAGTAAGCGCACCCACACCCAGAAATATCAGCGGGGGCAAAAGCTCGGTTTTGATGCCAGCATTGTATATCAGCTGAAATAGTGGAATGCTTTGTCCCGCATCCTGAACATAGAGGCTCGAGGCACTCAGTCCAGCATTGGGCAAGTTGGCCAGCACCGCACCAAAGCCAATGGGAATGAGCAGCAAAGGCTCGTAGTTTCTGGTAACAGCCAGGTAAATCAGGATGCCAGCAATCACAAACATGACCAGATTTTGCCAGCCTAAACCCAGAAAGCCTGACTCGAGAATAAGACGCTCCCAGGCCACGTCAGCCCTCTAAGCTTATGATGGCTTGGTCAGAGCTGACCTCAGTACCAATATCCATATGAATCTGCTTGACCACACCAGCTACCGGAGAGCGCACCTCGTGTTCGGCTTTCATCGCCTCGACAGTGGCCACAACCTGCCCTTGTTCAACATGGTCACCCACATGCACCCTGATACTGATGACTTCGACCTTACCACTAAAAGGAGAATAGATGGCCGTGGTGGTCGCTGCTACTGGTGCTTGTGGTGCTGGTGCTTGTGGTGCTGCTGCGCTCGCAACAGCAGGATTCCCTTGTGGCGGCGGCTCAATGGTGATACGAAAGGTACGCGTCGTTGAGCCTTCAACCACCGTGCAGGTCGTTGTTACCGGGACTGAAAGGGGAGCAGCCATGACTGGTGCAGGCGGGGCAGGCTGGGGTTGAGGTTGAGGACTGGGCGCTGGCGGAGGCGCTTTTTCCTTGAGCGGCAGATTGATGCGCGCCTTGCCCGTCAGCAAGCGAATGCCTTCGTTTAAGTCCATGTTCTTGCCAGGAACAATAGCTGAGGCAACCAGAAAGGTATTTTCCTCAGTCACAGGCAATTTGCGCTCCTTAAGCGCCGTTTCTGCCAGTGCCAGACTATCGGCTGCTTGCTCTAGCGGATCACCCGCAAAAGGTTTAAGCCCCAGCTGCTCGGCAGCTATATTGACCACTTCAGGATCCGGCGGTTCTGGTGGACGACCAAAGTAGCCCAGCACCGAGCGTCCATAACCACTGTCGATTTTTTTCCAGCGACCATGCAGCACATTGTTAAAAGCCTGCAACCAGTATTGCTGCGAACCAGGAGTGACACTGGTCCAGGCGCCTCCTGCTTTGACCACCACGGGAAACTCCTGCAAAACGTCACTGTAGCGGTCCAGAATGCCTGCAGAGGCCATCATGTGAACATTGGGGCCAATGGCACCCCCGGGCATAGGAAAGTTGACCACACGGGCATCGGCTGCCAGCGTAATTGGGTTAAAGCTATAGTCGCGCAGGCCCTCGGTAAGCAGCGTTTCAATCTCTTCCATCTTGCTGTGATCAATATCCAGTGTGTAGCCTGTACCTTTTAGGGCATGCCACATTGAGCGCACATCGGGCTGGGAGGTTCCCGAAGCCAAGGGGCGCACCGATAAGTCAATACCATCCGCCCCACCCGCAATTGCCGCCATATAACAGGCAACCGCCATGGAAGCCGTGTCATGGCTGTGATGCCAAAGGGGAATCTCTGGCGGCAAAATAGCCTTAATGCCCTTGGCAGTCTCGTAGCAGGTGCGCGGATCTGTCGTGCCAGAAGCGTCTTTCATACATACTGAATCCACCCGAACACCTGAGTCAAGAACCCGTTTGATAACATCAACATAAAACTCTGGGGTGTGTACCTTATCCGACGGATAGGGCAAACCCATCAGCGATACACAGACCTGATGATGCATACCCGCGTCAACGATCGGTTGACCTGTTTTCACCAGGTTGTCTACGTCATTCATATAGTCAAAATTGCGGTCAATCGTCGTTCCGTGCTTGTGCATCAGGCGAGCCTGAACCCTCAAGGTCTCGAGCCTTTGAGTGGTGAGCGTCACACCGGATACCGAGCGCGTCAGAATTTGTAAATCAACACCTGCGCCAACTGTTTTGCGCATCTTATCCATACATTCAAAGGGGTCTTCACCCGCATAGAAGTAAGGCGCCTGATAGCGCGCTCCCCCACCGAACTCAAAGTGCCGAATACCAGCGTCCACACAGGCTTTCATAGCAGGCAGGATGTCATCGGTACGAACCTTGCCACCAAACACACTCTGAAGACCATCACGAAATGCTGTGAACATGACGCGAATCTTCTTCCCTTGGGAACTGTAAATCATTATCAACCTTTCACTTTGAATACGATTGCCCGAACATCAGCTTTTAATCTCTTCTATACGACTGATACGAGACCCTGGCAGAGCCTGCTGGCTGGCTGCCTGCAAAGCAGCCACGAGGGCAGCATCTGTTTTTGCTACCGCGACCGGAAAGAGCGTAGTCAGCAAGCGCAAAACGAGCGCAAGCAGAGTCAATAAGGTCAGCACTGCCGTGAACGCACTCAGGCAAATAAGTAAAAGGCTGCCCTCATTCATAGCTTAACCTCCAGCTAACGTGTGCCTATTCTAAGCCTTTGTTAATTACGTCACAAGGGACTTGCGTCCTGAAAACACCTGCGGCCATCAATCGATAGTCAATCGTCCTGCATGTACGCTGTTACGCACTCCCTCGAGCCTCAGGCTCAGGTCTGGCAGCAGTTCAAGAGCCCGACCTTTGGCGATGATGTCACTATCCTGCCACAAGGTGGTATCAGTTTTCCAGAGGGTCACCCTGTGACCGATAAAGCTGCAGCGCGCGCGGTACTGCTCAAATATCTCCTGGCTTGCGCCGCTTTTTAGCGCTGCCATACCCTGATCAAGCTGGGCAATCAGTTCATGAAACAAGGCTGGCAGTTTGCCTTTCATCTCTGGCTGCATAGCGACCAGGGAACTGGCTTCAGGCATAAAGGGGTTGGGATAAAGCTCAGGCGTCTGCTCTACGTTTATGCCAATACCAAACATAAGCCGCAGCAGGCGCTGACCCTGAATCTGGCTCGAGCTGAGTACACCGGCCACTTTATGCTTGGCAAGCAGCAGGTCATTCACCCACTTGATCTCTGGGGAGATGCTTCCCGCTGAAACGACCTCGATAGCTTTAGCTACAGCAAGCACTGGAATCATGCTGAGCGTCGCCTGGGCGGTAGCAGCTTCTAGCTCGAGCTGGTAATGAACGCACAGGTGCAGATTGCCGCGCAGCGCCATCCATGGCCTGGCGCGTTGCCCCCTGAACTGCTCACCACTCAGCGCCAAACAACTAAGCCCATCAGGCAAATCCTGACCCGCTGCCAAAGCTTGCATCATTTGACTGAACTGTGAATCTGACGCATGGTCAATCAGGATGCAAAGACGCTCCGCAGAGTCACTACCTGCCTCCCAGAGTTCCTTAGCCTGACTGAATATCTGCCACACTGCCTGATCTGCCGCTGGCAAACTTGTCAGTTGTCTTGCTCGAAAACTAAACTCTGCAAAAAAATCCTGACCGGACGTTGTATCACTCAAAACGCGCATGGAACCATCCTAACGTTTTCTGGTGGCCCTAGGTCAACTGAAAGTGGCCAGGGGTAGTGAGTGGGGACAGTTGTCTCTTGGAACGGCAGTTGAACTGTGGTTTACTTCAAAGTGTAGGCTGTTTTTCGTCGAAAGCTGTGACTTAGCAAGGAGGCAATTATGCGTGTTGATGTAGCTATCATCGGCGGTGGCATCGTCGGCTCGGCGATTGCCAGAGAGCTGAGTCGCTATCAGTTGCAGCTTGTCCTCATTGACAAAGACTGTGAGGTTGGCTTTGGAACAAGCAAGGCCAACAGTGGCATTATTCATGCTGGGCATCATGGTGATCCGGGTAGTCTCAAGGGACAGCTCGAGTGGTCAGGTAATCAGTCCTGGGATGAACTGGCCCGTGATCTGGGCTTTGGCTTTAAGCGCATCGGCGAACTGACGGTTGCTTTTAATGAGGAGCAACTTGCCACCTTGCAACAGCTCAAAACCCAAGGAGAAGCCAAGGGAGTCACCGGGCTCGAGCTGTGGCAGCCTGAGCGCATCCGGCAGGAGGAGCCCAATCTGTCGCCCGATATTCAGGCTGCACTCTATGCGCCCACGGCTGGCGTCATCAATCCCTATGAAGCCTGCTTTGCCCTGGTTGAGAACGCCGTACAAAATGGCTTGACTTTAGTCCTGGAAGATCCTGTAGAGGCAATTACCAACAGTAGTGACGGCTTGTGGGTCAAAACCAGCCGACAACTCATCCAGACGCGCTTTGTCATCAATGCCGCAGGTTTGTTTGCCGATGAGGTTGCCCGCATGGTAGGAGCAGCCGACTTTCGGTTACGCGCCCGCAAAGGCGAAGAATACCTGCTGGACAAACGCCTTAAGGGTTTTATCACGCGGCTGATCTTCCCCTGTCCCAGCCCTAGTTCCAAAGGCATTCTGATCATTCCTACCTACGACGGTACGCTGATGGTCGGCCCGACCGCTCACTGGACCGACAAGCAAGACCTGCGCACCAGCGCCGAGGGTAGCCATGAGGTCTTTAGCAGGGTGCGTGAGTTGGCTCCGGGTATCAGCGAGCGGGATAGTATCGCCGAGTTTGCAGGTTTGCGGGCTGTCGCAGAAACTGAAGATTTTATCATTGCCCCAAGCTTGGTCAAGGGCTTTATCAACGTGGCAGGCATCCAATCACCTGGGCTGACCGCCGCTCCGGCAATTGCTACGCTGGTAACAGATATTCTGCGTGAAGAAGGGCTCGAGTTACACTTCAAGGAGCACTTTGAAGCCAGGATACCGCCCATACTTCACTTTGCCCAGCTCAGCACCGCCGAGCAGCAGGTCATTGCCTGTAAGGACCCCAGTTATGCCCGTATTACCTGCCGCTGTGAACTGGTGACCGAGGGCGAAATCCACGAGGCCATCCGCCGTGGCGCCAAGACCCTGGACGGGCTAAAGTTCCGCACCCGCGCAGGTATGGGACGCTGTCAGGGAGGATTTTGCACCTGGCGTTGCCTGGAGCTTTTAGCCAGTGCCCAAAACCTGCCGATACCTGCCATCACCAAGCGTGGCGGTAAAAGCTTTATCGCCTGCGAACGCCTGGAGAACCTATGATCACTGCCCACAGTCATCACCTTCGCAAAAAGTACGATGTGACCATCGTAGGGGGTGGTCCAGCCGGTATGGCAGCGGCACTGGGCGCCAGGGCCAGCGGCGCTGAGCACATTCTGATGATCGACCGTGAGAGTGAAGCAGGTGGCATATTACAACAGTGCATCCATGCCGGTTTTGGACTGCATCACTTCAAGGAAGAACTCACCGGTCCCGAATACGCGCAGCGGTTTTTTGAGCAGATCCTAGAGCATGACATCGATGTGCTCACCGACGCCTATGTTCTGGATATCAGCGCAGAGCGGCAGCTTAAGCTGATGTCACCTCAGTTGGGCGTACAGCTTTTGAACACTCAGGCAGTGGTTCTGGCTATGGGCGCACGTGAGCGCACCAGGGGAGCAATTCGCATTCCGGGTGAGCGGCCTGCTGGCGTTATGACAGCGGGCTTTGCCCAGAAACTGGTCAATATGGCAGGCTATCTGCCAGGCAGGCGTGTCGTCATTCTGGGCTCAGGGGATATCGGGCTGATTATGGCGCGCCGCATGGTACTGGAAGGTGCAGAAGTGATGGGCGTTTTTGAGCTGCTGCCCCATGCCAATGGACTCAACCGCAATATCGTGCAGTGCCTGCACGACTTTAATATTCCCCTGCATCTATCAACTACGGTCATTGACATTCATGGCGCAGAGCGTCTCGAGCGCGTCACCGTAGCTCCGGTTGACCAGAACCTTAGCGTCATTGCTGAAAAGAGCTGGGATATTCCCTGTGATACCCTACTCTTATCGATCGGCTTGATCCCTGAAAACGAGTTATCCCGCCAGTTGCGGCTTAGGTTGGACCCAGTCACCAGTGGCCCAATCGTTAGCAGCAGCATGGAAACCTCGCGCGATGGGGTCTTTGCCTGCGGCAATGTGGTGCATATTCATGACCTGGTGGATTTTGTCAGTCAGGAAGCCCTGCTAGCGGGTGGTCAAGCAGGTGCATATACCCAGGGTCAACAACCGCAAGCAGATAATATTCGCCTGTTACCGGGTGAAAATGTTCGCTACTGCGTGCCCCACACGCTCTCGAGTGACCGCGAACACACTGTATATCTGCGCGTTGCGCGACCCTTTGAAGCCTGTACGTTGCGCCTGGGCGATGTCTATCAGAAGCCCCTGCGCTACGCCTTTCCAGGGGAAATGATCACAGTCAAGGTCAGACCCAGATTCCTCGAGGATTTTCACGGAGACACACTCAAAGTCGACATTGTACCCCGCGAAGGTGTCTCATGAGCGAGCAGTATCACTACCTTTGTATTGGCTGCCCGCTGGGTTGTCGGCTCGAGCTAAGTGAAGAAGCTGGTGAGGTTGTCGAGGTGCGCGGTTTTGCCTGCAAGCGCGGTAAGGATTTTGCCCTGCAGGAGCACACTGACCCGCGTCGCGTAGTGACCACCACCGTGCGCGTCACAGGAGGAACGTGGGCGCGGCTACCGGTAAAAACCCGGGGTAGCATTCCCAAAGCGCAGGTCATCGCCCTGTGTCAGGTCTTGCACAAAATAGAGCTTCAGGCACCTGTCTATCTGGGACAGGTCATCTTGCCAGATGCGCTGGGTACAGGGGTTGATGTCGTAGCAGCCAGAGACATACAGTTGGCTGATGACAAACCCTAATACCGAGTCCGATAAATTGGCTAAAGATTCGAAAAGCACATCCCCGCTTCCTAACGCTCTGCTCGGGATAAATCATTGGGTCTATCCCAACGATTTATCCGGAACTGGTATAAAGACCGTAGCCAGTCAATCGCGCTTAGATTTTTCTCGTCGAGCTGCCTAACATACTACTTGCCACTCTGATACCTGCGGAATGTGGGTTAAAACAAGCGATTATAGCCGTTGAGTGCTGCAACGCGGTAGGCTTCCGCCATCGTGGGATAATTAAAGGTAGTATTCATAAAATAGAGTAGACTATTGGCCTCACCTTGCTGGGACATAATGGCCTGACCGATATGCACAATCTCTGAGGCGCTGATGCCAAAGCAGTGAATCCCTAAAATCTCGAGCGTTTCTCGGTGAAAAAGCAGCTTGAGCATCCCGACAGGTCGCCCCATAATCTGCGCCCGAGCAAGGCTTTTAAAATGCGCATGACCGACTTCATAGGGAATCTGCTCTTCGGTTAGTTCACGCTCTGTTTTACCAATGGAGCTGATTTCGGGACTGGTGTAGATACCTGTAGGAATATCTGCTGGACGGTTCACGTTGTCTTCAAGCCCCAAAAGATGGCGAATGGCAGCCCGCCCCTGGGTATAAGCAGCGCTGGCTAAGGCCGGAAAGCCAATCACATCACCAACGGCGTAAATATGCGAATGTCGGGTCTGGAAGTTCTGGTTGACCTCGAGCTGTCCTCGGCTGTTAGGCTGTAGCTCGGTGGCCTCCAGATTCAACGAATCAGTGTTGCCAGTGCGTCCGTTAGCCCACAGCAAAATGTCACTTTTGATGAGCTTGCCGCTCTTAAGATGCGTTACGACACCACTTGCCTGGCCTTCGATACCGTCATACTCTTCGTTATGGCGAATCAGACAGCCCTGGTCACGCAGGTGATAGGCCAAGGCGTCGATAATTTCATCATCCAGAAAACTCAGTAGCTTGTCCCGCTGGTTAATCAGATTGACCTTGACACCGAGATTACGGAACATACTGGCATATTCACAACCAATGACCCCAGCCCCATAAACCGTAATGGATTGTGGAGTAAAAGCCAGGTTAAGAATCGTGTCACTGTCAAAAATGCGCGGATGTTCAAAGTCAACATCAGGCGGGCGGTAGGGGCGGGAACCTGTGGCGATGACAAAGTGTGCAGCGTTGTAACGCTTCCCAGCAACCTCAATCGTATGTGGACCCGTAAAGCTGGCGTTACCAGAGATAATAGGGACATCATTGCGGGCATAAAAATCAAAACGCATGTCGACCTGGCGACTGATGACGCTTTCGGCTGCCTTGCGGAACTCGGGAAAGGAGCGCTCGAGCCGAACATTGCGCCCCACCGGGCTATTTAAGATATCGGTAAATTGCTGAATGCCATAACGAATCGCCTTGCTAGGGATAGTTCCCCAATGCGTACAGCCTCCACCAATCTGTGCGTAGCGCTCGACCACCGCCACACGCTTGCCACTTTTGCTGGCCTGCATGGCGGCGCCTTCACCACCGGGTCCAGTACCAATGACGATAACATCAAAATCGAAGATGGTCGTATCTACCTGAGTCGTATCTACCTGAGTCATAGCTATCTGGTTCATAGTGCTTGGGCGGCGTCACACATCAACGCCGCCTGTAGCATAGCACTCTGTCCAAATCAGGGCTGTCAGCTTTTACGCTACTGACCTTGCTTGACGTGCAGATTAAACGCAGATCCACTCGTTTCAAACCAGGCAATGACGGGCGCCTGCGTTGGTCCAAGCAGGCTGATAGCTGGATAGTAAGATGAACTGCCGGGGTTAACGTCCAGTGGCTCGCTTTTCCGCCAACTGCTGCCCTGCCACTGCGCCAGATGCAGGTTGTTGCTTTCAATCACATCTTCACCAAAGGACTCATACCAGGCGACACTGATACGCCTGGCAGCGTCCACGGCAATCGCTGGGTACACTGCTCGCTGCGATAACTGCTTATCGAGCGTGCCGCCAAGCTGTTGCCAGGTGGTGCCAGTCCAGCCTTTAACATAGATGTTATTGCTGCCGGTCTCCTGGTTGTACTCGCTCCAAACCACCACCGGATCACCCTGATGATCCACCGCCAGTGAAAGCATATCGGCACGCTCATCCTCATTGATATTGAGCGGTCCACCCAGCCGTTCCCAGGTCGCTCCTGTCCAGCGCTTAACATGGAGCTGACGTGACAGGTCATCCCCATCTCGGGCACGCGCTTCGTACCAGGCCACACTGGGCGTACCCTGAGGACTGACATCCAGTGAAGGAAAGGCAGCGGTTTTGCTCAGTTCGATATCCAGTGCGTCCCCCAGCGGCTGCCAGTTCTCCCCATCCCAGCGTTTTACATAGACATTGGAACTGACACCATCAAACTCGAACCAGCTAACGTAAACAAGACCTGCCTGATCGGTGGCAACGGAAGGTGCAGCTGCGTCTCGACCAGGGGTATTGACTGGTCCCAGATCGATCCAGCCATCCTCCCAGCGCAGTACGCGAATGACACCAGGTACGCTGGTCAACCCGCCACCATCCTGAAACGCCAGTACCGGATTACCATCGGGCAAAAGTGCCAGACTGGGCTGATAGACTCTCGAGTCTGACATCAGCCCATCACCCAGCACAGTCCAGTCAGCTGCTGTGCGGCGCTTGGCATAAACCATGTCAGCATCGATCCAGGCAACCACCAGATTACCCTCACCATCAGCGGCTACGGCGCTGGGGCGTTCGGGCAGAGAGCTATCAGTCACAGAGCTCGAGGGACTCAGCAGACTAAAGCCACTGATCTCAGCAGCAGGCACATTCCATTCCCAGCTCTCGCTGAGTGCATTACCTGCCAAATCACGAATATCGCTGAGGATCAACTGCAAACGGGTGGGTGCTTGAAACGCGTCTGGGATGATGGTGAGAATGTTGCTATCCAAGTCTAGGCTGAGACCGATGTTGGTGCCGCGATGGTCCTGTAGCACGATAGTCTCAGTCGTGACACTATCAGGATCAATGGGTTCGGAAAAGCTGACGGTGATAGTGGCAGCCAGTCCAGCATCACTATCTGGCTCTGGCTGGCGCGCCAGGACTTCGGGAGGACTGCGGTCCACCGTGACCTGCACCGTATTGCTCTTAAACTCCTTAGCTCCTTTGGTTGCCACAGCCTGAAGACCGTAGTCTCCCTCGGGAACGGTCGTGGTATCCCAGGCATAGCTGTAAGGTGCGTCCAGTTTTCCAAGCAATAAATCATCTAACCACAGCCCAACTTCATCAGCACTACCACCTGCAACACTTACCTGAAACAGCACGTTGCTGTTCGTCAGTTGTGCCGCAGCAGGTGACAGTGTGACAGTCAGTGTTATATCAGGGTCTGGATCAGGGTCGGGAAGGTTCGGCCTTCCCTGACAGGCACTCATTACCAGGCCAAGGATGATGGTAAGCAACAGAAACCGTTTCATATATGTCCTTTCGCAAGAATTGATAGCCCCTAAGATCAATCAGGTTAACTTTCATGCCAACACAGCCGTGTGTCAGCGCCTGTTACACAACGGAATGCACTAGTCAGGATCCACTCATTATACGCTAATCCAGGCAAGCTTTGTGACATATGACACAACCACACAACCGGACACAATCCTGGTCATAACTCCTCTTACGCAGGCCCCGTTCTATAAATACCGAGCCCGATAAATTGGTTGAAGGTATAAAAAGCAGTCCCCCGCTTCCTAACGCTCTGCTCCGGATAAATCCTTGGGTTTATCCCAGTGATTTTTTATCCGGAACTGCTATAAGCTGGGTCATAAATCTTTGGTGAGGCGCCCCAGGTCTGACCAGGCCACCTGACGCTCTTCCAGACTGATATCCGTCACCAGTTCAGGCTGACCCACTTCGCGAAGCAGCACAAAGCGCAGCCTGCCAGCTTCCGCCTTTTTATCGCGCAGCATATAGGGCTCGAGCACTTCCAGCTGCTCAATCAGCAGTGGTGCAGGCTTTAGCCACCTTAAAAACTCCAAAACTCTTCCTGTCTCATCAGCAAAACCGCGTCCCTTTGCCAAAAGCGCAGTGAACAAAAGACCATAGGCCACTGCGTCCCCGTGGGGCAGCGCGTGCCTAGTCGCAGACTCGAGTGCGTGTGCCAGGGTATGACCCAGATTCAAAAAAGCGCGCTCACCGCTCTCTCTTTCATCCCGCGCCACAATACTGGCCTTGACCGCCACACTGCGGGCAATCGTCGCTTTCAGGAACTCGGGATCACCTTGGGGCTTAAACTCGGGATGAAGAATATCATCCAGGATATGTGAGTCTGCCAGGAGGCCATGCTTGAAGTGCTCGACTGCCCCCTGCTTAAATTCGCTAAGGGGAAGCGTTTGCAGCGTTTGTGTACTAATAAGCACCGCTTTGGGTTGCCAGAAGGCTCCCAGCAAGTTCTTGCCTTCCGCCGTATTGATACCCGTCTTGCCGCCCACGCTGGCATCGACCATCGACAGGAGGCTGGTAGGGAGCTGATAAAAGTCAATCCCACGCATGTAGGACGCTGCCACAAAACCCGCCACATCACCCACAACCCCACCACCCAAAGCCATAATAGCACTCTTGCGATCCAGACCCTCACGCAAAAATTGGCGACTGGCAGCCATAAAGGTTTCGATGGTTTTACTCGTTTCCCCCGGACTGAAGGTGTAGCAGGCCACCTGCTTACCTGCGTGCTCGAGGCTTTTAAGCAGTGCTTCACCATGTATGGCCAGGACCGTACTGTCACTGATGATACCGATTCGCTTAGCTGGCAGACTAAGCAGCACCTCTGAGGCGAAACCAGCATCAATGATCACCTCATAGGCCGCTGAGACCTGAACACTTACTTTAAGAGCTTCGTATCTGACCATTCCCATAATTTCTCCACAATTTCCTTGACGACATCGGCTGAATTACGCTCATCAGTTGATACGTGAATAGAAGCGACAGTTTCATAAATCTCGCGGCGCGCCTCCAACAACTCGTGAATGCGTTCCAAGGGATCTCCCATCTCCAGGAGCACCCGCTTGTGCCGCCGCGTCCTCTTGTAGATGGTTTCAGGGCTGGCCCACAGCACCACCACCGGACCACGGCTCAGCAACAAGTCCCGATTTTCCTGCCGCGTCACCGTGCCGCCACCCGTGGACACCACCACTTCATCAAGTTTCAGGCAGCGCCGCACAACCTCAGTTTCATAGGCTCTGAAAGTATCTTCACCATAGTATTCAAAAATATCGCTGATACGCAGACAACTGACCCGCTCGATAACCTTATCAGTATCAATAAAGGTCAGTCCCAGATAGCGTGAAAGCTCCCAACCAATCCGGCTTTTACCAGTACCCATAAAGCCAGCCAGCGCCACCCAACTCACCGGGCGTTCCTCGAGATAGTGTGTCATAGGTGCTGTCAGTAGGAACTGACGTACCTCTGATGCTCTTCGAGACGCTCCCCAATCTCCCGCATGGTGTCCGCACCAAACTTCTCCATCAGCGCATCCGCGAGCACCATTGCCGTCATCGCCAAAAGTACAATGGATGCAGCTGGCACAGCCGTGGTATCGGAGCGTTCCAGTGCGGCGTCAGCAGCCTCGTGGGTGACGACATTAACCGTAGGCAGGGGGCGCATCAGCGTGGCAATGGGCTTCATAGCCGCCCGAATCACCAGCTCTTCACCATTGGTAATCCCACCCTCGAGTCCTCCTGAGCGGTTCGTGCGCCGGTGGTAACCCTTATCTCCATAAAAAATTGCATCATGAACTTCGGAGCCAGGCTTCAGGGCATTCTGCCAGCCATCACCAATCTCTACGCCCTTCATCGCCTGAATACTCATGGCAGCCTGCGCCAGGCGACCATCGAGCTTGCGGTCCCACTGGGTATGACTCCCCAAACCCACCGGTACATTGCGAAATCTCGCTTCAATGATTCCACCTAAGGTATCTCTGCTTTGCTTGGCTTCATCAATGCGGGCGATAATCTTCGCCTCGACGTCCTTATCAAAACTGCGGATGGGGCTCTCGTCTAACAGCTCAAGCTTGTCCCAGTCCATACCACCATCACAGGCAGTACCAGCAAAGTTAACTACGCGTGCGCAGTACCCAATACCCAGCGTGTCTAAGAGCCGCAGAGCAACCGCCCCGGCTGCTACCCGACTGGTGGTTTCCCGCGCTGAGGCACGCTCGAGCACATCACGCAAATCCTTATGACCGTACTTGATGCCCCCTGGCAGGTCTACATGTCCAGGCCGGGCATCAGTGAGGGCTTTTTTGCGTGGTTCATTGCCCGGTTCCGGTGACATAATCTCTGTCCAGTTACGCCAGTCCTTGTTTTCAATCTGCAAACTGAGGGGTGCGCCCGTCGTCCGTCCAGCACGCACACCTGCCAGGATTTGAGCGCAGTCTGTTTCAATCACCATGCGCCGACCACGCCCATAGCCCCCCTGGCGTCGACGCAGCCAGGGATCGATGTGTTCACTGGCAACGAGCTCGAGTCCAGCGGGTACACCATCCAGCAAAACCGTGAGTGCAGGTCCGTGTGATTCTCCTGCGGAAAGATATCTAAGCATCCTTCCAGATTAGCATGTCAAAGACCCAAAAGAACATTCGTTCTGGTCGTTTCACTCCGATACCAAGCGTCTCTTTAGCCCGCACATGTCCTTCAATACCGGAATACCGAGCCCGATAAACTGCTTAAAGATTTAAAAAGCAATCCCCGCTTCCTAACGCCCTGCTCGGGATAAATCCTTGGGATAAACCCAAGGATTTATCCGGAACTGGTACGGGCTCTGTCTTTCCACAGGCGGCCACAAGGATCACAGGGCCGTGAAGCAGTGCCCTCACACTACGATGCACCCCAGCCATGGAGATGCACCACGTTGCCAGCCGCATCTGTTCTATAATGTAAGGAGCCTGAATCTGCTCCCCTCAGATTCAGGCTATTCAATCATGGTGCAACCTTGTGCCCAACAGCAGCAAAGCTGGTCCTGCTCCAGGAAAACCAGCTTTAGATGGAGAAGCCTTGCAAAACCTTGCTCTTTATACCCCTGAAGCCAGACAGCTCTTTTTGAAGCTGCAAGCAAGTGTCGATGAAGCGTTAAAATATTTGTCTATTCGCGACCAGCAACTCTTTCGGGTACGCCTCGAGCGCTACTTTCAAAATCTCTATGATGGCCTGAGCCCCGTGTATGGACAGCGCAAGGACTTTGGGAAGTTTATGGAAAAACTGGTTCTGAGGATGGTGCGTTGTCATGTAGAGCGCTCTGAAACCTTAAAAGAACTCGACCTCGAGCGCGACATCACCACCGACTGGTTTCAGCGGGAAAGCATGCTGGGCTACGTCTTGTATGTTGAGCGCTTTGCCGATACCATTGCAGGCATTCACGACAAACTTGACTACCTGCAGGAACTCGGCGTGAGCTACGTGCACCTGATGAAGGTCATCAAGCCTCGTGAAGGCGAAAATGACGGGGGCTACGCTGTGCAGGATTACCGCCAGGTCGATCCGGCGCTCGGCAGCAATGACGACTTAGAAACACTCTGCGAAACCTTCAGGCAGCGCAACATAAGTGTCTGTATTGACTTGGTTCTGAACCACTGTGCTAAGGAGCATGCCTGGGCACAAAAAGCCAGAACGGGCAAAAAGCGCTACCAGGATTATTTTTACATGTTCCCTGACCGCAGATTGCCGGACGAGTACGAAAAGACTCTGCCCGAGGTCTTCCCGGATTTCGCGCCAGGCAACTTCAGCTACTACCCCGACCTGAACCGCTGGGTCTGGACGACCTTTAACGAATACCAGTGGGACCTTAACTGGAGCAATCCCAATGTTTTTTTAGAGGTCATCGACATCATGTTCTACTGGGCCAACAAAGGTGTCGAGGTCTTTCGGCTCGACGCGGTGGCCTTTATGTGGAAGCGGCTGGGCACCAACTGCCAGAATCAGCTCGAGGTCTACGACCTGCTGCAAGCCCTGCGTGCCTGCTGTAAGGTTGCCACCCCCGCTGTTGCCCACAAGGCTGAGGCCATCGTCTCGCCTGATGACCTGATTAAGTACTTTGGCGTCGGGCGTCACTACGGCAAAGTCAGCAATATCGCTTACCACAACAGCCTGATGGTGCAGTACTGGTCGGCACTGGCCAGTCGCGATACTCGGCTCATGACCCATACGCTACGTGAGTTTCCTCGCACCCCGAGCTCAATCGCCTGGGGAACCTATATCCGCTGCCACGATGACATTGGCTGGGCTGTCACCGATGATGACGCCAGCGCGGTTGGCCTGGACGGCTTTTTACACCGTAAGTTCCTGTCAGACTTTTATGCAGGAACTTTTGAGGGTTCGCATGCGCGTGGTGCGGTATTTCAGTACAATCCAGTGACCGAAGATCGGCGCATCAGCGGCAGCTTTGCCAGTCTGGCAGGGCTCGAGCAAGCCCTGGAAGCACAGGATGAACACCTGATATCACTGAGTCTCGAGCGCATCCTGCTGGGTCACGCGCTCATCTGCGCCTTTGGCGGAGTTCCTCTTTTGTACATGGGAGATGAACTGGGCTTACTCAACGACTACGGCTACCTTGAAAATCCCGAACACGCTGCTGATAACCGCTGGCTTCACCGACCCCACATGAATTGGGACCAGGTCGCCAAACGCCACCAGTTCGGCACGGTCGAAGGGCGCATTTTTAACGGCGTCCTGAAAATTATTCGCGCCCGCAGACGCACCCCACAGCTCCATGCTGGCTATGACAGCGAGGTGCTGGACACGGGACATCCGCACATCTTCTGCCATGTGCGGCGGCATCCGCTGGGCAATCTATTAGCAGTGTACAATTTTAGCGAAAGCATGCAGTATCTTGCAGCTGAGGTGCTCTATCAGCAGCAAATTCTTAATCCCTTTGATCAGCTCGAGCAACAGTTTGTCAATGTTATAAGCGGCGCAGTGACTCTGGCACCCTATGAGCGTTTGTGGCTGGTATGAACCTCCATCTTTTGGACGACGTACTGGCGATTCGCGTCCTCTACGCTAGACAAAAGGAGTAAAATGGAAGCAGCCCGGAAATACGATCTCTATAGCCAGACGTTTAAGCGCGATGCTTATCAGACCTTTGCCGAGATGCGTGCGCACGACCCGATTTACTGTCAGGTCGGCTTAGATGGCAAGACGCCCATCTGGTTTGTGACCCGCTATGACGATGTCGAAGCGATGCTGCGTGACAAGCGGATTGTCCGTGATATGACGCTGGCACTAAAGCCCGAGGAGCTGCCACCGCCTCATCCCATCGACGCTTATCTGGGCAATCATATGCTGGATAAGGATGGTGATGACCACATCAGGCTGCGCAACCTGGTCGCTCAGGCCTTTACCCCAAAACGCATTGCTGAACTCAGGCCCCGTATCGAGGCGATTGCAGGCAGCCTGATTGACGCCGTCCTTGCCAAGGGTGAAATGGATTTAGTCGGGGACTTTTCCTTCCCCTTTCCCACCATCGTGATTCTGGAAATGCTCGGTGTACCCAGTGAAGACCGCGACAAGTTCCGTGTCTGGTCCAATGCCCTGCTCGAACCCCAGATGGACGAAGCCGGACAGAAAGCGGCCCTGCAACACTTGAACGACTTTATTGCCTATCTGGCTGAGCTATTTGCCAAACGCCGCAGCGAACCCAAGGATGATTTGATTACCGCGCTCTTACAGGCAGAAGAGGCTGGCGATAAATTAAGCGAAGACGAGCTTTTTAGCACCATGGTGCTGTTAATCGTCGCTGGACACGAAACGACGGTCAATCTTATTGCCAATGCAGTTCTGGCATTAGAACGTAACCCGGACCAAAAGGCGCAGCTTGTGACCGAACCGAGCCTGATGCCCAAAGCGGTCGAGGAATTTTTGCGCTATGACGGCTCGGTAGAACGCGCGCTCAACCGCTGGGCAGCTGAAGACCTTAACTGGAACGGTCACAGTATCAAACGCGGCAGCCCGATTATTCTGATACTCGGCAGCGCCAACCACGATCCGGAAAAGTTTGATGATCCCGAGGCGCTTCAGCTTTCCCGTCACCCCAATCCACATCTGGGTTTTGGCAAAGGGCCGCACTATTGCCTGGGCGCACCCCTGGCACGGCTCGAGACTGAAATCGCCATGACCCTGCTACTAACCCGCTTGCCAAACTTGCGCCTGGCTGTACCAGAGAGTGAATTGCGCTGGCGCTTTCTACCGGGTTTTCGGGGGCTCGAGACTTTGCCAGTAAAGTGGGATGCTGGCTGAAGTTGCCAACATCCCCACTTTACGCCCATTTTCAGGTTAAGTGACGCATATCACTTAACCGCCGAAACGGTATTGCACTCAGGGCATGGAACGCCCAACACTGGTAACAGCGGTGCGTGCCGCCACCTGCTGCGCAATCTCAAATGACGCTTCACTTTTCAGTCCTGGGTTGGTAGCAAGGACAGCCAGATAAGCTTCCAGCGCCGCTCTGGCAGGTTCCAGCCTGTCAACCTGCCCAGCCCGACTGTTACGACCTGGGTCAAAGGGCAGTCGACGCCAGTCTTCCCTACCCCCTTCGCTGTGCTCTGAAAAGCGGTCAATCGTAGCGATAAGCAAAGCAGTTGTATTCATAAGCTGCTGCGCTTCAACCTCTTTCCAGCCGCCCGAGCTGAGGCTTTGCAAACCAGCAAGCAGCACTTCTGTCGCGGCCTCAGGACTACTTGCATCGACCGCTCTGAATAGCGTACCCAGATAAGCCATAAACTCTCGGCTATAGCTATTTGATAGTGTGCTAATAACACGTGCCCTGGGCACTTCAATTGCCCCTGGGGATACCCCATGACTTCTCAGCGAAGCAGTGAGCAGGAGATTAACTGCATCAAGTGCGGCTGCTTGACTATCCAGATTGCCCAGTCGATCAAAGGTCGCCTCGAGCACATCAGTTGGCATCGGTGTCACACACGGCCCGTAACGACCACCACGGCTGGTTAGTACCCCAGAATCCTCACAAGGGAACACCGTCACCTGGGTGCGCAACTCGCTACCAGCTACATCAAAAACTGCAATGAAGGTTCGCGGCTGGAAGATACCTGTACGGGGGTCCCTGAGCAGTTCGGGTTTTAACTGTTTTGCCTCTGCCAAAAGGATACCTGTAAAGTCGTACCAGAAAGGATCCCCGTGGTGTGTATTATCCGTATCGACACAACCCGGAGTCCTAACAGTTGCTACAAGCGGGGGAGGATCGGAATCGATCAGGTAGGATATAATGCGTGACTGGAGGGAGTTGTTACTGACTATTTCTGCGTAAGCAAGGACGTCCAGTGCATTCTCAACAGGTATGGTTGCCGTATCAGAAATTACAACGCGCTCTGACTCTGGCAAGCTCGAGTCATTTCGGTAAATTCGTGCCTCAACACGCATTTCAGGATGGCGTGCACAGATGGTTAGGCTCGAGCTACCGTCAAAACGCGTCAGGTTTTCCGACTTAAACACCTGGTCGTTTACAACCCACTGAAGTCTGAGGCCAGTTACTGGAAATGGGTAGTGGTACTCTGCCTCAAACTCGAGTTTTGTCCCAATAGCCGCGCTACTTGGTTCAGCCTTGGTTATTGCCAGACTTACAAGTGGTTCATCCACCGTGAGCTCAAGACCTTTTTTTGAGGCATAGGGGAAGCTGAGATTAGGTATCCAACCCTCCTCTGACAGTGGATGAATCAGAGCGCGAATGGTGTAGTCGTCAGGTGGGCTGTTTAGAGTATTCCAAGTGGCTGTCGCCTGACCAGTACTGTTTAGCGTTGCGCTTGCAATAACCTCACTGCTGCTCTCTCCTGCACGTGTTCCCAGAAACAATACGCTCCAGCCTTGATAAAGCACTGGTGAGATAATTTTACTTTCCGGAGAATTGATATCCACCCTGAGTTCCTTGAGATACTGTTTGCCAGCATTCTGCACACTTATCAGACTTGCAGTGTCCACAGTGTCCACCGCAGGTTGTGGCGACTCAAATAGACTTTCTTCAAACAGGGTTAACTCAACAGCAGTCAGTCCAATGTGGATGCCCATATAACCAAAGGCAGTACCTACCAATCCTTGCAATTTTAAACCTGCCCAGGTTTTAACTCCACCAACGAGTTTCCAGCTTGGACCCGCGTAAGCAAGCTCATTAAAATCAATAGGCACTTCTATTTTGTGCTTTAATGCCAGGTATGCCTTGGGTTTATAAAACTCTACATTGACAATATCCACAATAATTGGTACGCCAATACCAAGGCTTAAACTTGCAGCCACAAATGGCCCTATGGCACTTTGAATTTTTTCCACCGAGCCCTGAAGAGTATCTGTAGGTGTTATGGTACCTGGGCTAAAATCGTTCACAGTACCAAAAGGTGACCATTCACCATTGCTAAAGTCAATTCCCCCCTCAAAACTTACGCTGTGTCCTGTCAAGGCTGGTCCTGTAATGGTAACTGGGTTTGTAGTTTTAGCGCTTATTTCAAAACCAACTTTAGGTGTAACGTCGAGGCTAAAGACCACGCCAGGCAAAGGCATACCCAAAGGAATGTGTACCAGAGGAAACTTGATATAGCAACTTCCTGCAAAAGTGATGTTCTGGTTTAATGTGATGACGTCACTCGAGCGACTTACGACAGTGCTTTGGGAGTGTGTCACACGCATGTTGGGGCCTGTATTCTGCGAATACGAGTATTCTAGACTTGGATTATATTCGACGTCCCACTCAACTACTCCCAGTTCATCGATTACGATATCCGTGAATTGGAAGGTGGCCCCAGCATCACAGACGATAGCAGGAGCAGCTGCCAGAGTGCTCAGCTGTGACTCTGTCAAAGTATCGCTCTGTACGTCAATGCCATCTGCCGACAAGGTAATTTTCATCGTAATGGGCTTAGTGGAGAGCATAAAATCGATGTCATCGAACATCTCTGGGAGGGATAGCATTTGAGTCCTTACCCGAATTCCCTGCGGGTTTCTGTCGAGTTGTGTAATCCGCCCAAATACCTTGCTATTCACGATGATATCGCCAACATTCAGGCTACGCGTTGTGTCGTTCAGTGCTAGTACAGCCTCTGTCCCACCCTCCGAAGCCGAAATCACCTCATCGTCTTCCAGAATCCGGGAGCCTGGTGTTAGCTTGACCACAGCTACCGGCACATGCTTTGAACTGAATCCCCGATACTCTGCCCGGATGGTGGCGTAACCGACGTCAGCCAGCGCCGTGACAATACCGTCAGCAGAAACCCGCACAGCTTCTGGATTGCTAGAAATCCAGCTTACAGTTGCCTCGGTAAGCTCACGACCAGCTTTGTCCAAAACGGTAGCACCAAGCTGCCTGGATTCGTTGATGGCGGTGAGAGTTAAACCCTCCGTCAAAATGGCAACTGTGAACTCCTCCGTTGCCGGGGGTTGTGGCGTAGGTCCTGGTGGTGTACCACCACAAGCTGCCAACAATAATGCAAGCGCTATACTTAGAGCCATCAGTAGTCTTTGATGACGCTGCTTGCTTCCTGGGGTCGCCGAATCTTTTTTGTGTGCCATTATGCAGCACCTCCCTTGATTCAGGTTGAACCTTCCAACCTAAACCCAGTATGCAAAAAGAGGCGTTACAC
>CAZZPQ010000041.1:0-21504 GCA_964655595.1 uncultured bacterium | reverse complement strand
GAGAGAAGTGTATGAGGTGCGAAGCAATTCAGCCGATTATCTTATCCTCCATATACTTTTGGCGAGAATCCCAGTCGCTTTTTGTATCGCTTCACCTAAAAGGATGCAGGATATTTCATGAACGCAATGATTAAAAACGCAATGTTGCTTGGGCGAGCAGGCGGTTATTTATTGGGCAAGGTTAAGGCTGCCTCATTGATAGCCCTGCGAATGGCATTGCGCACAGCAATATCGACGATGGTGGTGCCACTGCGCCCTGCCTGAAGCGCGCGGATGACATTGAGTACATCAATCTGTACGTTGGTTTGTGACTGGCTGTCGCGTCCGACACCAATAGCGATGATTTCAGCAGTGACTGCGTCAACAATGCGTATGTCTACGGCAACATTGGCAGTCACAGTTTCGGCTGAGCCGCCAAATATTCCCAGTACCCGTCCCCCACCCCCGGTTGTAGTGATACCAAACTCGGAGAGGCTGCCCAGCACGATAAGTTCAGCGCCAGTAATCCGGCCGAGTTCGGCAGCAGTATCGGCATCGACGCGACCCGAGGCTGCAAGATCCTGTTCAAAGAGAACTTTGTCCAGTTCGGCGCGTTCTGTGAGCCTGAATTGCTGTGAGCGGAAGGCTTCGGTCACGAATATATCGGCTACTCCCGAACCCAGCTCCTTAAAAAAACCTTCACCTTCCTGGCTAAGGTCGGCCTCGCCGATCTTGACGCTGCCTGCCCGGACCTGAAAGTTGGGTACAGCTACGATCCAGCGTTGCGTCAAAGGTACAGGTTCCAGGCTGAAAGCGACATCTGTATTCGGGCTCGAGAGCCCAGTGCTGCTGAGCGTTTCTTCGACTGCTGGGGTACAGGCGCTTAACAAAACCAGGCTTGCTAGTGACAGGCTTAGCCAGGGTAAGAGGTGTTTGATCATGGCAACTCCATATTCGGATATACGAGCATTGGGACACGGTGCTTTTGGGATAAGGTAAAAAGGCAGGCAAACCGCGCTTGAACCTATTCTAGCAAGCGCAAGGCGCTTGACTGGTTTGCCGCAGCTAAATGGGCTATCTTCTGCTGCGCCGCTTGGCGTCAGCCACGCTGAGGTTTCCCGCATGGTTCAGGGTATGGACACCGGTGACAGCGCGATCCCAGTTGGGCTGAATGTGCTCGAGCAACCGTTCTTCATAGGCCGTTTCGGTCAAGGTGACAATCTCATGGAGCTTTAGGGCGTAGCCGTAACCCTGCGAGCTGTCCTGTGCGGGTCTAAGCAGTTTGCCATCCTGCTTGAAGATGGCACCTGCTGGACGAGAAGAAGCCACGTCAGAAACAATTGGGTTGAGTGGATGAGGTGTCCAGTCTTGTGCCAGTGGTGTATTGGCGTAATACAGATGCAGGTCATCCCAGTCGCTCATACCGTCCTGCGGCGTGGCATTGGCAAAGAGCCACCATCTGCCATCATGCTCGAGCAGACTGCTGTCATAGAGGCTGATATCTGTGAGCAAAGTTTTGTGGTGCTCCCACCTATCAGGAAAGCGGACACAGCGAAAGGCGTCGACCGAGTGGTTGGCAGCGCTTTCGGGAATCATATAGAGTTCCCCTTCATACTCGAGCAAAAACGGATAAGACAGATGATAAGGCTGTTCCAAAACGATCTGTGGCTGTTCAAAACTGCCATCTTCATTCATGATCAGCAGGCTGATGTGCCCCTTGTTGCTACTATAGGGCAGTTCTTCAAAGTAGATGTAGTGTTTACCGTCTCGCTCCAGCACAAAAGGGTCGGCCCAGAAGCGATCTTTGGGAGGTGTCAGTACTTGAAATGCCGGCAAGTCTGATCTGGGTGTTTGACCAGAGGCATAAAGCAGTATCCAGTCCTCACGCTGAAGATAGGTCTGGAGTTTGAAGCTGCTGTAGCGTCCCAGGTGGGCGACTGCCTTTAGCAAAGAGGGTGACCTGTGCTGTGAGCGTGTTAAAGCTGGCTTACAGGCTTCAAGCCAGTCCTTGCCGTGATGCTGCAAGTTCAGCAGGGCGCGCTTAAGAAAGCCAGCCGATTTCCAGCAGAGGGCTTGCCGAGTCCGTAAGATAGACAGGTAATCCGTTTTGGATCTCGAGCTAAAGAGGACGCGGTCTTCTTGATGAGTGGCTCTTACTTGTAGCAGGGCAGTACTCACCGTTTCTTGGGCGCTAAGTACTTCGTTGACAGCCAGCATGCTAGCGGTGTGCAGATGCGTTACCGCAAAGTCATAGCTCCACAGGCCATAGCTTGCTACCTCGAGTAGCTCAGCATTCGGGCGCAAGGCTCCCAGATACAAAACTACATCCAGTCTGGCCTCGCGCAGTTTGGCAAGTGCCAGGTGGTCGACTGTGAAACAGCCTTCGTGTACTGAAGTACTGGCATGCACAATCGGTAGTAAATCCTGCAAGCCAGATACATCACGTCGTAAAAAGGCATTGGGTTCAGTGTTAAACAGGCGTTCCTCGAGCCCTAGGTAGCGCCCCAGCCAGCCTGGGGCTACCGAAGGTCTGAGATTCAGCCTTACTATCAACTGAAAGCTTAGACTCTCGGTCTCGAGTACCAACCTGAGCGCTTCCACTGCCCAGGCGGGCAGCTCGGTATTGTCTAAAAGTAAAGCTAAGCGTAGCTTATGCTGCGGCATCACCAGCAAGTTTACCGAGCCATGGGCAGCTTGACCATGGTTTTCTTCACCCGCGCCTGACTTGCTGACACTAGCCGCTTGGCAGCAAAAGGCTATACTTTGCCTTGTGTTTGAAGTCATTCCCTGTATCGATATTCAAAGCGGCAAGGTTGTACGTTTGTTTGAAGGTGATCCTGACAAGGAAACCATTTACTTCAGTAGTCCGCTCGAGGCCGCAGCGCACTGGCTAGGACTCGGTGCAAAGACCCTGCATTTGGTCGATCTGGACGCTGCTTTGGGCAAAGGGCAAAATCAGGATGTTATCAAGGCTATCGCGCAGCTCGAAGTCGCCACGGAAGTAGGAGGTGGCATTCGTGACCTGGTTGCGGCGCAGACTTACCTGCAGGTTAGCGACCGGGTCATTCTGGGAACAGCAGCCATCAGCCAACCGGAACTCGTTGATAGCTTGCTTGGATACTATGGCCCCGAGCGTATCATGGTGTCGATTGATGCCAAAGCTGGTCGCGTTGCTGTGAAAGGCTGGCAGGAGCTTAGCGCCATAACTGCGACTGAGCTTGCCAGGCGCGTCGAGGCGCAGGGCATCAGACAGGTTATCTACACCGATATCAGTCGTGATGGCACGTTGCAGGGTGTGAACCCAGAACCTGTGCAGCAGATGCGTGATACTTTTCCCCACACACTGATAGCAGGTGGTGGTGTGGCCAGAGATGCCGACCTCGAACTCTACAAGAACCTTGGACTCGAGGGGGCTATTGTCGGACGGGCGCTCTATGAAGGCACCATAAGCTACCCCTATCCCTCGTCACGGCCCAGATAAAAGCTTTTGCTATGCCCGAACTGCCCGAAGTAGAAACTGTCCGCCGTGAACTGGGTCCCTGGCTGAGTGGTAAGCGTATTCTGCGGGTGCAGCGTCATGACGCGCCTGCTGGTCCGAAATATCTGGGGCTCGAGCGCGCCCAGAGCCAGCAGATTTTAAGCGTTAATCGGCGGGGCAAGTTTCTTATTCTGCCGCTTGACGATGGCGATGAGCTGATTATCCACTTGGGTATGACCGGGATTATTACTGCGGAGTTGCCACAGCGCCATTTGCGAATCAGCCTGTCGCTCGATGATGGCTCGGTGCTTTACTTTCAGGATACCCGTCGTTTTGGACGGTTTCTCTGTGTCAGGGCTGGGGATTACCGCAGCTTGCCAACGTTGCAGGCTATAGGGCCAGAACCCTTGGGTGAGGCTTTTACCGTCCAAGAATTTAGCGAGATACTCACCCGTAGTAGTATGCCTATCAAGACCTATCTGCTGAGCCAGAAACCTGTTGCGGGAGTGGGCAATATTTATGCTGATGAAGCCCTGTGGTTAAGCTGCATTCATCCACTCACGCCAGCCAGGGCTGTTCCGAGGGCTCGAGCTACTGAGCTGGTCGCAGCTATCAAAAAGGTGTTGGCAGATAGTATCGCAGCGCAAGGCACCACGCTGAATGACTACCGCACGGTCAATGGGGAAGTCGGCGCGTATATCACGGAGCTCAAGGTCTATGGGCATGCCGAGGACGCCTGTCCTCGCTGTGGCAACGTTATTCACAAAATCGTTGTAGGCGGACGGGGAACACATTTTTGCCCTAACTGCCAGAAAGTATGAAAGGATTGCCATGACTCACCGCTGTGATATTCAGGTGCGCTTTAACGATACCGATGCGCTTGGACACCTCAATAACAACTCCTTCGCCCAGTATGCCGAATACGCCCGCATTGTGTTTTTCAGGGATGTTGGCGTTCCCACTATCCGGCTGATTCTGGCGCACCTCAGCCTGGACTTTCGCAAGCAGGTCTATTTTGCTGATCCGGTGTATGTGGAAACCTGCGTTGAAAAAATCGGCAACAGCAGTATCACTATGAAGCAAACTGTTTTTGCTAATCAAGAACCAGCCTGCGAGATTCGCTCGGTCACGGTGCACTTCAACTATGAGAGTCAAAAATCGGAAGCTGTACCCGCAGAGGTGCGGCAGCTACTGGCAGATTACCTTATACGGAGCCCGATAAATTGATTACAGATTTGAAAAGCAGTTCCTCAGTTCCTACCCGCTCTGCTCGGAATAAATCATTGGGTTTATCCCAATGATTTATTCGGAACTGGTATTAAGCTAAGCCAATGAGGGCATCTCCAGAGCAAAGCCTATTTGCGTCAAACAGTTAACGGGAGTCTTTGGTACTAACCTTTAGTATAGGGCTTATGAAAAGAGTCCTTTTACTTTTGTGTACTGTGATGTTGAGTGCGGTGATTCTGGGTTACGGACTAGCCAGCGATACAGCTGCCTGGCTGACGCTCCCTATGACCAATGCCAAAACCGCAGAAGTCTTCACGCTGACAGATTTTCAGGGTAGAACAGTTTATGTAGAGCCGATGGCAACCTGGTGCGGTAATTGTCGGCAGCAACTTCGGAATCTGCGCGACGCCCAGGCGCAGCTGGATGATGCAGTGGTATTTGTTGCTATCAGTGTTGAGGGTAACCTGCCTGACGCCAATCTGGCAGCTTATGCCGAGCGTGAGGGCTTTGATTTTGTTTTCACGGTGGGCAGCGTTGAACTGTTGCAGGCGTTGGTAGCAGAGTTTGGTCGCAGCGTCATCAACCCACCCGCAACACCTGGTTTTATCGTTTGGCCAGATGGCAGCTTTTCTGAGCTGTTTACCGGTATCAAATCGGGCGACGCAATACTCGCAATTTTGCAAAATTAGAAAGTTGCAGGTTTGTTTTGCCGGCCTGTGCAACGCGCCCTGCAGAATGAACATTACGTTTAATCAGATTTGATCATAGTGCAAACTCACTTGGGAGCTGCTTGATGTCGGAACTTTGGCAAGCCTTTCTGCTGGGCAATGGTGCAATCCTGACCAATGTCTGCCTATTACCTCTCTACCCAGGACTGATTGCTTTTCTGGCAGGGAGCGGCCCAACAAGCCGCTACTCGGCCTGGCTGGGCGCCTTTGTATTAGCTGGCATTCTCAGCATGATGACGCTTGTTGGTCTGCTGCTTTATCTTGTGCAGGCGTCCTTTCACCAGCTTCTACCCTGGTTTTTGCCGCTTACTTATACTCTTGTCATCGCTCTTGGTCTGCTGATGCTTTTTGGTTTTAATCCTTTTATGAAACTAAGGACCCTTCAGCTCCCCATCCTGAAAAACCCTTTTGCCACAGCCTTTGCCTATGGCCTGCTTTTAGCCCCCATGACTTTGCCATGTACTGGACCGATTATTCTGAGCGCCTTTTTGTTAGGTGCTGGAAGCTTAGCGGTTATCGGTGACGGTCTGTTGTACTTTCTGGCATTTGGTCTGGGTTTTGGCTGGCCGCTTGTTATTTTGCCGTTGCTTGCTTTACCCTGGCAGCAGCGGGCGACCCGCTGGCTCAGCCACCGACATCAGTTACTGTCTCGAGCTGCGGGTCTGATTCTTGTGGGCATTGGTCTATTCGGTTTCTGGACCGAGATTCTTCCAAATATGATGGCATATACTTTGATATCTTATCTGCTTTGAACTGCACTCAGATGATGTTTCGCAAATGGTGTTTGAAGTGATACGTCTTGGGCAGGTATCAAGTTATTACTCGCTTTGGCCTAAAGAGCTTTGTTAATCGTCTGGCTTGTGAGCTTTCTCATAATCTGGCTCTGGCGACAAATGTCCCTAGACTTCTCATCTGCATTTGCTACATACTTTTGCATAAGGTTGCGTTGCAACAAATCCAAAATAAGGAGTCGGCCATGACCAAACCCAGTACCAAGCTCGCCCAGACCGCGCGTAAGCTCGGGATTTCGACCAAAGCCCTCGAGCAGTACATGGCGCTGAAGTCGGCTGAGGTGAGTCCTTCCTCCAAGCAGGCCAAGCCTCAAGTAATGCAACCACGCTAACTTTCGTTTTGTATGTTGCAACCCCTGGTACATGCCAGGGGTTTTTTCGTTGTTAGGATGGCGTTTATGAGAGAACTGGCACACTCAGCACGCACGGCATATCTGACAACCCTGACAGACCTGGTGAAACTCGAGTCACCCACTGCGGATAAAGCGGCCAATGACCGACTGGTAGACTATTTGCAGCAGACCCTAATCGCAGATGGCTGGTCGCTCAAGCGGATACCTCAGCCAGATGTTGGCGATCAGCTTCTGGCGCGCTGGGATGCGCCAGGGGAAGTGCGCACGCTGATGCTTTGCCACTTTGATACCGTCTGGCCTGTAGGGACGCTGCTGCGTATGCCATTACGAGAAGAAGATGACCGCCTCTATGGACCGGGTGTGCTCGATATGAAAGCAGGTATCACCAGTGCTATTCAGGCGTTGCGGTTGGTCAAAGCGCAAGGCTTGCAGCTTAAGGGGCCAGTCTCACTGCTGCTGACATCAGATGAGGAAACAGGTAGTCACCACTCCCAGGCGCTGATTGAGGCAGAAGCTAAAGCGCACGATAGGGTAGTGGTGCTCGAGCCCGCCCGTGAGGATGGGGCTGCCAAGATTGGTCGCAAGGGTACGGGGGGCTTTGAGCTGAGTTTTCAGGGTGTAAGTGCTCATGCGGGCAATAACCCACAGGATGGTGCAAGTGCTTTAAGGGAACTGGCGCAGTTTGTGCTTTTTGCTGAAGCGCTGACCGATTATGAGTTGGGGACAACGGTGAATGTGACTGTGGCAGAAGCAGGCTCAGTCTCCAATGTCATCGCTGAAAATGCGAGTTGCAAGGTGGATATGCGCGCTTTGACACTGACAGAAGCCGAGCGGGTGGTTGCTGCCGTCATGGGATATCAGTCAGTGGATGGGCGTGTTCAGGTAACAGTCACCGGGGGTATTAATAGGCCACCGATGGAGTTTAGTACTGGCAACCAGACACTCTTTGAAGAGTTGCTTGGCTATGCTAAGCAGATGAACATCGCGCTGGGGGGGGCAGTCGTTGGTGGTGGCTCAGACGGGAATTTTACTTCTGCTTTAGGCATTGCCACAGTCGATGGTCTGGGTTCGGTAGGCGAAGGGCCACACGCGCGGCATGAGCATATTCGTATCCCGGAGTCACTGGACCGCTTGGCTCTGCTGACCGCCTTGCTCTGTGGCTAATGCCTTGAGAACTCGGAAAGATTCCACGTTTGCAAGGGTCTGAGCATGCTAGACTGTTCACTGAGATGGTAGTTTTGAGTTGTGAAGCTATAAGGGTGGAGGAGTCATGCAACTACACTATATTGGGCATTCTGCTGTAGAGCTGTCTGGATCGTTTGGCAGCCTGCTGATTGATCCCTTTATCACGGGTAATCCCGTGGCGAGTGCAGAGCCAGAAGCACTGAATCCCTCGCACATCATTTTAACCCATGCACATGGTGATCATATCGGGGATACTGAGAGTATCGCCAGGCGCTGCGGGGCGGTGGTAGTATCCTCTTTTGAAATTGTCAATTACTTCTCTGCCAGAGGTATTGCTGGGCACGGTATGAACCCTGGTGGAGGTCACCAGTTTCCCTTTGGTCATGTGAAGTTTACGCCAGCCTGGCACTCGAGTTCCTTTCCAGATGGTACTTATGGGGGTATGCCGATGGGGGTGGTACTCGAGCTGGATGGTTTGCGGCTTTACCACGCTGGAGATACGGCACTCTTTGGTGATATGGCGCTGATTGGTCGTGCTGGTCTCGATTTGGCACTCCTGCCGATTGGGGATAACTATACTATGGGACCGGATGACGCACTTGAAGCGGTCCGTTTGCTGAAGCCAAAGCGGCTTGTTCCTATCCACTACAACACCTTTGATCTTATACGGCAGGACGCTGCGGCATTTAAGCGGCGCGTTGAGCTAGAAACGGACGCAGAATGTCTAGTATTGCAGCCTGGCGAATCCACTACGCTCTAGCTGAGGTCTTGTGAATATCGAAAAGCCTCAATTTATACCTGATGGCTATGAGTTGATTCACTGGCTCGGCTCCGGGCAAACCTCGCATGTATGGCTGAGTAAACACAAGCGCTTCGGAGATGTGGCCCTAAAACTGCCCAGACCTGAACTGCACCTGCGACCAGTGCTCAGGCGCATGTTTGAAAACGAGGTGCAGATTACCCTGAGCCTGCACACCGGCAATCTGCGAGATGAGCATGTCGTCCAGGGAATCGAGGGCTTTCCTACCGGTCCTAAAGCTTTTCTGGTTCTCGAGTACTGTCCAGAAGGTACTCTGGATGAGCTACTCCTTAAGGAGCCACAACTGCCTTTCAAGCAAGCCTGTGAACTCGTGCTGGATGTGGCTATGGGTGTGGAGTTTGCGCACAAGCGTAAGGTACTCCACCGAGATGTAAAGCCTGCTAATGTTTTTATGGTTGCCAATCGACGTGCCAAGCTGGGGGATTTTGGAACGGGTCAGTTTATGACTGAACGCTCCGAAGAGCGTGTGGGAACCGCTTTTTACATGGCGCCAGAGATTTTTGAAGGACAGTTACCAAGCATTCGCAGTGATATTTACAGTTTGGGTGTTTTGGCTTACGAGGTTTTGGCAGGCCGTCGTCCCTTTACTGGCGAAAGTTTTGATGAGCTGATGCTGCAACATCTCTCGAGTGTTCCACAGGGCATTCGCCATCTGCGGTCTGAAGTGCCGCTGGCCCTGAGTCAAGCAGTGTCCCAGGCCATGTCGCGTGATGCGAAAAAGCGCTTTGCTAGCGTGCGGGACTTTATTGAGGCATTTAGTTCTGCTAGTGATGTTTTGCCAATAGCCGAAGCGCGTCACGTGAATCATGTGGGTCGTGGAACCAGGGCTGCACCATATGTCAAGCCTGTAGAAACTGCAAAGAAGCCAGAGCAGCCCAGTAATAAGGGTTGGTTTTCCTGGTTTAAGCGGCAGAAAGAATAGCACTCAAGCACTTGTCTAAAGCCACATAGATGGCGATATTTCATAAACTCTCGAGTTTTGCAGTAGCATCACAATTGGGTCTGTTATACGGTGATTGGTCATGGACCCAGTTATCCTGATTGTGTAATTCCGAGTAGATTACTAGACATTGTGCACTATTGCCTGTTATACTAAATCGGAATGACTCCGAAAAACACTTTCGGAACATCACGTAATTCATAAACCAATAGGGAGAGTTCATGGCAAATCAGCTTGAAATCCGCAATCTGCACGCCGAAGTTTTAGGTGGCGAGAAAATTCTCCAAGGTGTTGAACTTGTTGTTCCCAAGGGCGAAGTTCACGCACTTATGGGCCCAAACGGTTCGGGAAAGTCAACACTTGCCAAAATTATTGCTGGTGATCCCAGCTATGCTATCACCGAGGGAGATATTCTGGTCGACGGTGAAAGTGTTATGGATATGGAGCCAGATGAACGTGCCCGTGCTGGCTTGTATCTGGCCTTTCAGTATCCAGTTGAAGTCCCCGGTGTATCCATTGCTAACTTTTTGCGTCTGGCACTCAATGCACGACGTGACGAAGACGACGAGATTCCGGTTATGGAGTTTTACAACAAGTTACAAGCAGCAGTCAAAACACTGAACTGGGATGACTCAATTATTGAACGCAATCTGCACGAGGGTTTTTCTGGCGGTGAAAAAAAGCGCAGCGAGATTTTGCAGTTGCTCGTTTTGGAACCCAAATACGCCATTCTGGACGAAACAGACTCCGGTCTCGATATTGACGCGCTCAAGGTTGTCTCTCAAGGCGTCAACGCTGCCCGTGGTCCAGAGTTTGGCGCTTTGGTCATCACCCATTATCAGCGCCTCTTAAACTATATTGTGCCAGATGTTGTTCACATCATGTCAAAGGGTAAAATCGTTAAGACTGGTCCCAAAGAATTGGCAATGGAACTTGACGAAAAAGGCTACGACTGGCTGTTACAGGAAATCACAGCCTAACTTTAATCAACATAGCTACGAAAGGAGACCATCATGTCAGATTTGACTGACTTTCATCCAGATGCCCACAAGCTAGAGGGTATGAAGCACACCAGCCAGTACGACTTTAAACTCTCTGAAGATTACTTCTTCAAGAGTGAAAAAGGGCTTAACAAGAGGGTAGTTGAGCAGATCAGCTACTACAAGGAAGAGCCTGAGTGGATGCTCAAGTTCCGCTTAAACGCGCTCGAGATTGCCGAAAAGAAAGGGCGTCCCAAGTGGGGGCCTTCAACGGTTGATGCCCTCAACTTTGATGAAATATTTTTCTATGTACGTCCAGAGGATCGCAAAGGTACGACCAACGATTGGAATGACATCCCTGAAGAAGTGCGCAACACGTACCAGCGTCTGGGTATCCCCGAGGCCGAGCAGAAAATCCTGGCTGGCGTCGGTGCGCAGTACGAAAGTGAAATGGTCTACCACTCGCTTAAGGAAGAGTGGGAAAAGCTGGGAGTCATCTTTCTTGATACTGATACCGGGCTAAAGCAATACCCCGAAATCTTCAAGGAGTACTTTGCCACTGTTATTCCACCTGAAGATAACTATTTTGCGGCAGTCAATAGCGCCGTGTGGTCGGGTGGCTCCTTTGTTTATGTTCCTGCTGGCGTTGAAATAGACGTGCCCTTGCAAGCCTATTTTCTGCTGAATGCCGAAAACATGGGTCAGTTTGAGCGCACGCTGATTATCGGTGAACCTGGCTGCAAGTTTCATTACATCGAGGGCTGCACCGCACCAGCCTACAACAGTGACAGCTTCCATAGTGGTGTCATTGAAATCATCTGCAAGGAAAACTCGCGGGTGCGTTACACAACCATTCAAAACTGGAGCCACAACGTCTTCAACCTGGTTACCCAGCGGGCTATGGTCTATAAAAACGCCAGCATGGGCTGGTTAGACGGCAATCTGGGTAGCAAGACCACCATGAAATACCCGAGTTGCTACCTGATGGAAGAAGGCGCCAGGGGCGAGGTTCTCTCGATTGCCTTTGCAACCGATGGACAGTGGCAGGATGCTGGGGGCAAGATGGTACACGTTGGCCCCAATACCAGTAGCTCTATTGTGTCCAAGTCCATTTCCAAAGGGACCGGTCGCAGTAGCTACCGAGGTCTGGTACAGATTCATGAAGGTGCCACCAATGCACGCAGTAACGTTGAGTGTGACGCACTACTCCTGGATGAAAAGGCCAAAACGGACACCTATCCCTACATTGAAATCAACGAAAAAACAGCTCACGTCGGTCACGAGGCAACCGTCAGCAAGCTCAATGATGAGCAGATTTTTTACCTGATGAGCCGCGGCCTGCCTCAAGACGAAGCGGCTGCCTTGATTGTGCGTGGCTTTTTAGAGCCAGTTGCCAAAGAGTTGCCTTTAGAGTACGCCGTCGAGCTGAATAGGCTGATTGAACTCGAGATGGAAGGGAGTGTTGGGTAAGAACGTTTCGAACGGTTGGCACGAAAGATGCTACTAACCGTTTATCGGCTTCCCTGAAATAATTATGGCAACGCTTACAGATAACCCGGTCATTTCACAGGTTGCGATTACAGCCATTAGCCAAAAGTACGCTGAACCTGATTGGCTCGCTGAGGAGCGCCAGGCTGCCCTGCGTAGCTTTGAGGCTACCCCCTGGCCCAGCCATAAAGACGAGTTATGGCGCTATACCCAGTTGAACCGCTTCAAGCTCGATAATCTCGAGCTGGTCGCTGGTCCTAAAAGCACCGAAGTCAGTGAACGTATCAAAATGCGCATTACTGACTCCGACGCGGAGGGAGTTATCGTTCATAAGGGCAATCAAGTGGTGCATTTTGAGGCCAAAATTGCCGAAAAAGGGGTCATTTTTACCGATTTGCAAACAGCCGTAAAAGAGCATGGCGACCTGGTCAAAAAACACCTCTTTAGCACGGTCAATGCGACTCGCAGCAAGTATGCTGCCATGAACGCCGCACTCTGGGAAAACGGCACGTTTCTCTATGTACCGAAAAATGTCGAGGTCGCCCTGCCACTAGGAGCATTTTACAGCGCTGATTGTGGTGGCATTATTGCCCCCAGAACGCTGATTGTCTTGGAGGCCAATGCCAAGGCTACCTTTATCGATGAATATACCAGTGAAGAGTTTGGTGAGCGCCTCTTTGTCTCGGGTGCGGTTGAAATTGTTCTGGCAGATGGGGCCAGGCTGCGCTATGTCAACCTGCAAAACTGGAGCCGCAGTGTGGTGCATATGAACGCTATGCGTGCCAGGGTTGACCGCAGCGCCCGCCTGGAAAGCCTTACGGTTAACTTAGGAGGCGACGCCTCCCGCTCGGAAGTGGACAGCCTGCTCGATGGTCCTGGCAGCGAGTCCGAGATGCTGGGGCTCTACTTTGCTGACAATGGGCAGCACTTTAACCTCTACACCACCCAGCATCATGCCAAGGATCACGCCTTTAGCGATCTGCTATTCAAGGGTGCGTTGCGTGACGCCTCGAATATAGTCTATTCGGGTGTCATCATCGTTGATGAAGGTGCGCAGAAGACGGACGCTTACCAGACGAATCGCAATTTCCTGCTTGATCATGCGAGCGAAGCCGTCTCCATCCCACAGCTTGAAATCGGTGCGAATGACGTTAAGTGTTCACACGGCTCGTCGGTCTCGCCAGTTCCTGAAGATCAGCGCTTCTATTTGATGAGTCGCGGACTGCATCCTGAAGTTGCTGAACATGTGCTGGTAACGAGCTTCCTCTACGAGGTCACCAGCCGCGTCACACTGCCCAAGGTTGCTGAATATGTCGAGCGCATTGTGCAGGCTAAGCTGGGCGTGCCAGGGGTCAAGGAAAAGCTGTAACAGCAGTGAGTACCGAGCAATGAGGTGTAAGGCTTTACTCATTGCTCGTTGCTTTTAACTCATTGCTATTTAGGAGTAACAATGCCCAGCGAACGAACTGAAGTCGGCAGCGTAACCGACTTCCCTGAAAACTCGATGATTCCCGTTGATGTTGCCGGCGAAGAGGTGCTGATTATTCATCAAAACGGCACATTTTACGCGCTGCCCAATCAGTGTACCCATGCCAAGTTTCCGCTGCATGATGGTGAGCTTTTAGACGGCAAGGTCAAATGTCAGTATCACGGCGCAACCTTTGATTTGCGGACAGGACGACCGACGCTTCCGGCAGTGAAGAAGATTCGCTTGTTTACGGCGATTGTCGAAAGCGATCGGCTTTTTGTAGAGCTTCAGGAAAGCTGAAGCTGCAACCAGCCAAGAACCAGTAGGCTGCGGAGCGACCAGGCGATCGTCCGCAGCCAGTTTGTTTGTACCAGAAGGCTGTGTGCTCGCTCATTGAAACCATTCATCAGACTGCTGTGCTGGGGCATTTGCAAGACGGCAGTAGAGAGCCATATGAGTCCGATAAGCCCTGCGGATAAGTACAGCTGCCAGAGGGGAACACCTGCTGGTCTAAGCCACATCAGGGCTAGGCCAGTGACAAGCTCGAGAACCATCGGTAGGAGTACCACATAGCTCGTCAACCTGGCGTGCTGCGTTTGGTAGTGGCTAAAACCTTGTTGACCAACGCGTTTATAGAGTGGGTAATGCACAAGCTGAACAAACCAGATGAGACCCGTCATGAACAAAGTGGCAGCAGCATTGAGGACTAAAAGCACAAAATTACAGTAATCTTGTCAGCGGGGCGCTACTATAGGAAACCATACAGTTGCTGGCGTGCTTTACTGTGCCAGCTTGTGAGTATTGGCCCATGTATCTGCTTAGGTCAGAAGTATGCTTGCCGCTTGGGTTTTGCTATGATGAGACGCCTGATAGACCGCACTCCTAATACTTTGGAGTTTAAGTGACATGAGTCATTTAAACTCCCGGGCAGGGCGAGTAGAAATAGAGGCATTCCGTTTGAGCCACTTAAGCAGAAAATGGCTATAAATGCTTATAATTGGCTATTGTGACTATGACAGCATTCATTGTAGAAAGGACAAAGCAGCATGGCTGATGTACTGGATGATATTCTCAACAGTGACCGTTCACAACTCGAGCCGCATGAGCTTAAAGAGCTTAACAAGATTGAGTTACAGGAGTGGCTTGAATCCCTGGACTATGTTCTGGCATCGGGTGGAGCCGAGCGGGTCAGTGAGATTTTGGAACGCCTTGAAGAACATGCTTACAGGTTCGGTGTGCGTATTCCATTTACGGCCCAAACCCCGTATATCAACACGATTCCTACTGCCGAGGAACCTGACTATCCGGGTGACCTGGAACTAGAGCGGCGTATCAGAAACCTGATCCGCTGGAATGCCATGGCTATGGTGGTTCGCGCTAATAGACTCAGTGATGGTATCGGCGGTCATATCTCAACCTATGCCTCGGCAGCTACCTTGCTCGAGGTCGGGTTTAATCACTTTTTTCGTGGTCCCGACGCCGGTGTCAATGCAGATCTGATCTATTTTCAGGGACACGTCTCCCCGGGTGTGTATGCGCGCAGCTATCTCGAGCGGCGCTTGCCGGTGCAGCATTTGCGTAACTTCCGGCGCGAACTTCAAGATGAGCCTGGGCTGTCAAGCTACCCACACCCTTGGTTGATGCCCGATTACTGGCAATTCCCTACGGTATCGATGGGTTTGGGTCCTATCATGTCAATCTATCAGGCACGCTTTAACCGCTACCTGGAGGACCGGGGGCTCAAGGACAAGGGCGACGCCAAGGTCTGGGCATTTATAGGCGATGGTGAGACCGATGAACCCGAAACCCTGGGGGCAATCCGCATGGCGGGTCGAGAGCGGCTTGATAATATCATCTGGGTGATTAACTGCAATTTGCAACGTCTGGATGGTCCGGTGTTTGGCAATGGTCAGATTATTCAGGAGCTTGAAGCCTCGTTTAGGGGTGCTGGCTGGAACGTCATCAAGGTGGTTTGGGGACGTTACTGGGACAAGCTGCTCGAGAAGGATAGCAAGGGCATCCTGGTGGAGCGCTTTGCCCAGTTGGTCGACGGCGAGTCACAGCGCTATGCGGCGTTTGGTGGCACTGAGTTGCGGGAGTACTTCTTTAACACAGCAGAGTTAAAAGAGCTGATCGAAGGTTGGACCGATGAAGACCTGGGTCGCCTGAACCGTGGTGGGCACGATCCTTACAAGGTCTATGCCGCCTATAAGCGGGCGGTAGCTCACAAAGGTTCACCGATAGTGATATTGGCACGCACCGTCAAAGGCTATGGTTTGGGTGAAGCTGGCGAAGGCAAGAACGTGACCCATCAGCAGAAAAAACTCAATGAGGAGGAACTCAGGGACTTTCGGGATCGTTTCGAGATTCCTATTTCGGATGAAGAAATCGGCAATTTCCCCTTTTACAAACCAGAGGAGGATAGCCCTGAGTACCAGTATCTGATCGAGCGCCGCAAAGCTCTGGGTGGTTTTGTACCGCAACGCAGTGTCAAGGCAGAGCCGATCGGTGCGCCAGACGAAGCTGATTTTGAGGAGTTCATGCAGGGAACAGAGGGTCGTGAAGTTTCGACCACCATGGTCTTTGTGACGATTTTGCGCAAACTGTTGCGCGATAAAACCTGGTCACAACTGGTTGTGCCTATCATCCCGGATGAAGCACGCACTTTTGGGATGGAAGCCCTGTTCAGACAGATCGGTATTTACTCGTCGGTCGGTCAGCTCTATGAACCGGTTGACAAAGAAAACCTGCTGTACTACAAGGAGTCTAAAAGCGGTCAGATTCTCGAGGAAGGTATTACTGAAGCGGGCTCGATGTCTTCATTTTTGGCGGCGGGAACAGCCTATGCCACCCATGGTGTGAATACCATTCCATTTTTCATTTACTACTCCATGTTCGGCTTTCAGCGCATTGGTGATCTGACCTGGCTGGCAGGGGATATGCGCTGTAAGGGTTTTATGCTGGGCGCTACCGCAGGCCGCACGACGCTGGCGGGAGAAGGCTTGCAGCACCAGGACGGGCACTCGCATGTGCTGGCCTATCCGATTCCCAATCTGCTGGCTTACGACCCGAGTTTTGCCTATGAGCTGGCTGTGATTATTCGTGAGGGCATGTACCGGATGTATGAAAAACAGGAGGATGTTTTTTACTACCTGACAGTCGGTAATGAAAACTATCCCCAGCCCGCAGCGCCTGAGCACCTGAGCCGTGAAGCGCTCAAGGAGGGTATCCTGCGCGGACTGTACAAGTATCGCCCTTCGGATAAGCAGCGTAGCAAGCTCAGGGTGCAGCTCTTTGGTAGCGGGTCGATTATGAATGAAGTGCTGAAGGCGCAAGAGATGCTGGCAGAGTATAAGGTCGCTGCCGATGTCTGGAGTGTTACCAGTTACAAGGAACTCCACCGCGACGCCCTGCAGGTGGAGCGCTGGAACCGTCTGAACCCGGAGGAAGTGCCCAAAACGTCCTATATCTATGAGCAACTCAAGGATGAAAAGGGCGTCTTTGTGGCGGCTTCTGACTATATGAAGATTTTGCCTGATTCTCTGGCAAGGCACTTGCCAAAACCACTAATTAGCCTGGGTACCGACGGTTTTGGTCGTAGCGAGGCGCGCGAAGAACTGCGCGACTTTTTTGAGGTGGATGCACGGCACATCGTCCTGGCAAGCCTCCATGCACTTCAACAAAATGGTGAACTGGATGTAAAAATCGTATCAAAGGCTATGAAGGACCTGGGGATTCGGCCTGATAAACCAAACCCATACAAGGCGTAAGAGGAGCAAGATTGTGGCAGACATTAAACTTCCTGAAGTTGGTGAAGGTATTGAAGGTGGAACGGTAGTCGCCGTTCTGGTATCTGTGGGTGATACGGTTGAGGTCGATCAGGCTATTCTGGAACTCGAGACCGATAAAGCGGTGGTGGAAGTGCCCTCAGACGCCAGTGGCGTAGTTGAAAAAATACATGTCAAGGTCAACGAAGAAGCCAAAATCGGTCAGGTGGTTTTAAGCCTTGGTGAGAGTGCAGCGAAGACAACTGTTGATGATGCGTCCAAAGTGGCAGAAGCGCCGAGTCAGGTTGCTGAAGCGCCTGCTGAACCTGCTGCTAGTGCCAAGCCACCAGCCGCTACCCATGAGCCCAGTAGCCAGGCTGCCAGTTCTCTTATTCCCGCTGCGCCATCGGTGCGCCGACTGGCCCGCGAATTGGGTGTGGATTTGACGTCAGCTCAGGGCTCGGGTATTCTGGGGCGTATTTCAGCTAGTGATGTGCTGCGAATTGCAGAGGGTGGTGTGGCAGTACCTGCTCCAGCAGCGCAAGCACTGAGCAGTGTGCCAAAAATAGAGTTGCCGGACTTCAGCAAGTGGGGTGAGGTCGAACACAAGCCTATGAGCGGAATTCGCAAGGCCACGGTGCGTGCTATGAGTCAGGCCTGGGCAACAGTGCCGATGGTCACCCAGTTTGACAAGGCTGATATTACCGAGTTTGAAATCCTGCGCAAACGCTATCAGCCCAAAGCAGAAGCGGTCGGTGCTAAACTTACTCCGACAGCTATGCTGATTAAGGTCATCGCGGGTGCGCTGCGGAAGTTTCCGGATTTTAATGCCAGCATCGACAGTGACAATCATGAGGTCATTTATAAGAATTATGTCAACGTCGGTGTGGCGGTGGATACACCGAACGGACTCTTGGTACCGGTCATCAAGAATGCTGACCGTAAAAACATGATTGAGCTGGCCCAGGAACTGGGGAGTATTGCTGAAAAAGCCAGAGACCGCAAGCTCAGCCCTGATGATATGCAGGGAGGTAACTTTAATATCTCTAACCTTGGGGGTATCGGAGGTACTGGTTTTACCCCTATCGTTAATCCGCCTGACGTGGCGATTTTGGGGGTTTCACGTGGTTCTTTTGAGCCTGTCTGGAATAAGGAAAAGGCCGAGTTTGAACCTCGGATGATGATGCCGCTCTGTGTGAGCTATGACCACCGGCTGATCGATGGCGCTTTGGCAGCACGCTTTTTGCGCTGGGTGTGTCAGGCGATTGAAGATCCGTTTTTGCTGGCACTCGAGGGCTAGCCAAGCTTAAGCCTGATGAAAAGTCATCAGGCTTTTAGCTTTTACAACGTGCTAGCATAAGCATATGACGATGGTTCAGCCAAGGAATGCTGCGAGTGCGCCCAGGGTAGGCAGCCTGGTAGCTACGGGTCTTATGAAACGCTACGGCAATAAAACGGTAGTTGATGGCGTTGATTTTCGCCTTCAGCCCGGAGAGATTGTGGCCCTTTTGGGACCGAATGGTGCCGGCAAGACCACCAGCTTTTACATGATGGTGGGCTTTATCAAGCCAAATGCTGGACGAATTGAGCTGGGGGGTACAGATATCACTCGTTGGCCGATGCATAGGCGGGCGCGTGCTGGTCTGGGCTACCTGGCTCAGGAAGCCAGCGCCTTTCGCAAAATGTCAGTACGTGATAACCTGCTGGCTATTTTGGAGTTTCAGAATCTGAGCAAAAAGGAACAACTCGAGCGGGCAGATTCATTGCTTGAAGAGTTTGGACTCTCCAAATTGGCCCAAAGCAGTGCCAGTACCCTCTCAGGCGGTGAGCGCCGGCGCCTGGAGATTGCCCGTAGTCTGACAATTGACCCAGCTTACATTCTGCTGGATGAGCCCTTTACGGGTGTTGATCCAAAATCCATTCGTGAAATACAGCTTATTATTGCAGATTTGCGCGAGCGCCGTGGTCTGGGTGTGCTGTTGACCGATCATAGTGTGCGGGAAACACTGGCAATTGCGGACAGGGTGTATCTGATGTTTGATGGCAAAGTTCAGTTTGATGGTACACCCACGGATTTTTCTGAGGATGACAATGTACGCAAATTTTACCTGGGCAGCGATTTTCAGCTTTAGCCTTAGTTGCATGGATATCTTAACGGGCCACCTACTTATTGTGCTTTGCTGGCATGGTTGGCTGAGCTAGAGATATGCGCGACCTTTCGCTTCTTATTCTCATCCTGGTGTTCCTATCGGGTTTTATTGCCTATTTGGGAGATCGCATCGGTACGGCGATTGGCAAGCGTCGCCTGAGCGTATTTGGTGCGCGCCCCAAGCGTACGGGTCAGATTATCGGTGTTTTGGCGGGGCTGTTGATTATGCTCACTACACTTGGTGTCAGTGCTTTGCGCTTTCAGGGAGCCGTGAGGGTGATTACGGATGCCCAGCGGGTGGCGCAGCGCCTGAATGATTTGCAGGCACAGGAGCTCTTGCTTTTAAGGCAGGTGACGAACTTACAAGAGCAACTCAATGAAGCCAATGTAAAAGTCATTGAGGCTGAGGCGGCGCGCAGCTCTGCGCAGCTCGAGCGCGACAGGGCTCTTGAAGAACTGAGTGGACTGATGAGTCAGCGTGATGAACTGAGTCAGGATATCAGTCAGCTGAATAGCACCATAGCTGAGCTCAAAGATGACCTGACCAAGGCAGAGGCAGAGCTTCAGATGGCACAGTTTAACTTAAATACCGCACAGGAGCAGGTGTTAGCAGCTGGTTTGGAGCGCGATCAGGCGCGTGCTGATGCTGAAGATGCGGTGCGCCTCGCCGCTCAGGCGCAGCAGGAAGCTGAACTGGCGCAGGTCTCAGCCCAGGAAGCTCAGCAGAGGGTCAGTGATCTGCAGGCTGAAGTCGAGACGATCGAAATGCAGTTTAGTGCCACAACTACAGAACTGGGTGAGCTTACCCAAAATCTGACGGAGACGCAGTCGGCTCTCGAGCTAGCGCAGCGTGATCTGCTGACAACTCAGGATGAGCTTTTAAGTGCTCAGGCGACACAGATAGAAGCGCTAAGCCTGCGGGATGAGGCGATCGCCGAGCGTGAGGCGCTGGAAGTCTTGCAGCGAGACCTCGAGGCGCAGGTAAGCACCTTGCAAACACAGGCTGCTCAGGCAGAATTTGAGCTGGGGAGGTTACAAGAGAGTCTGCTTCAGGCTGAAGGTAGCCTCACAGACTTACAAGACAACCTCTTGGCGACGGAAGCACGACTAGGCGTGACCAGTGAACAACTGGGGCAAGCACAGCAGCAACTGCAAGAAGCTGAGATAGCGCGCCTGAGTGCAGAAGGGGAAAAAGAGCGGGCTCAGCAGGAAGCCATCCAGTTGCGTCTGGAAAGCCAGACGTTGGTGGATGAAATCAGTAATTTGCAACGTACCGAGGAAACATTGCGTCAGCGAACCGATGACTTGGCTTTCCAGAATCAACAGTTAATCACGGCCAACGACGGCTTGCTTTCAGATAATACGCAACTCGAGAGTGACAAGGCGGAATTGCAACGCGCCAATCAGGATTTGCGGCTGGAGTTTGAAGCGCAACGTCAGCAGTTGGAAGTGTTGACGACGAGTATCGATGGCCTGCGGCAGCAACTCGATGAACGTGCGGTTGAACTCGGCAACATTCGTGCTCAACAGGAAGCTCTTGTGAGGCAACGTCTGACCTATAGCCAAAATGAGGTGATTCACAGTGGGGTTATTAGCTCACAGGACCTCACCAGTATTGAAATTGAGCTGAATGCAATGTTGGCGATTGCCAATAATAAAGCCTCTATTCGTGGTGCGGGTTCTATAATTGTTGACGCCGCCACCAGGCAAAAGCTCGAGGCATTGCGCTTTGACATTGCTCAGACGCCCGGTGAGCACGTAGTGACTTTCCGTTCGCCCACCAATCAGTTTGGGTTTGCCCCCCTGAACATCGCCGTAGAGAGCATTGAAAATCAGCGTCTGGTTTCTAAAGGTCAGCTGGTCATCAGTCGTCAGATTCATATGGGTTTTAGCCTCTCCCCCAGGGCCGAAGAAGTGCGCGCCCAGCTTAGCCGCCTGATTACCGATGCCAACAACCAGTTGTTGGTGCGGGGGCTGGTTGATGATGTCTATGCGAACTTGGCCAATGAGCTTTTTGTCGAGGGTTTCACCAACCAGTTGCTGCGTTTAAATGGTCCGGTAACGATTGGACTGATTGCCACTGAAGACATCTTTACCAGTGGTCCGGTGAAGCTCGAGCTTATTATTGTCAATTAATATAGTATTTCCAGG
>CAZZPQ010000040.1:0-21518 GCA_964655595.1 uncultured bacterium | reverse complement strand
GGAGTTGAAATCTAGACGCTAAGACGACTCAAGGTTTTGTCGTGGAACTGCTTTTTATGCTATAAGGACAAAGTGCGTAAGGTGAGTAAAACAGTAGCTTCCAGGCAAAAAAGAATACCCCAAGGGTGCTATGTCACTTGTAGCAAGACAATCCTGACTGGCGGATAGCCCGCTCGCTGGCGGCTTGCATTAACATGTTCAACAATCTCCAAAAACGTTTCTGCGACCTCTGGCGCCCGCGCTTGCAGCAATTCAAAATCATCAAAAAGCAAAATAATTGCGGCGGCTGCTTCAGGCAAAAGCCCACTCAGGGCATCCTCCAAAGCGTCCCAGTTAAAGCCAAAGTAAGCGGGAAAGCCACAGTGCTGATAGAGTGCATGCATGAGCGTTGCCTTATCAAAGATCTTGGCCTGATCGACCCAAATGGCACAGAAGCCCTCGAGGTGTAGCGCTTGCATAAACTTAGGCATAGCAACAGAAGCTGGCAGGCGCAGCACGGCAACTTGCGCTTCACTTATGCTGGCAACCAGTTGGTAAAGCTTCATTTGATCCTCTTAAACGACTGATAATGGTCACTGGTGTAGTAAACTTCGCCCTCTTGACCAATCACCAGCCGCTGTGGGCCAGCATGGCCGATACCTGGTGTACGGATGACATACTCTCGGTAATAGCCCTGGGGTTTTTGGGGCAGGAGCCGTTCACGATTACGAAAGATGCTACCGTCATTCGGGTGGGGGTCAGCTTCAGCTCGAGCAATTCGTTCCAGTGCAGGCGCAAGGTCGACGTCCCCTGCATACGCCAGGCGACCATCCATGTCAAAGACACGAACATCTGTAACAACGAGGTTTTGCTCAGCAGGACTTAACGGGGGACCAGGTGTATTGCCAGTCCAGAAAACGTATAGCAGGGCAAGCAAAACGATCACAGCACTGAAAACACTTCGTTTCATGCCCCAGTCTACCGTGAACCAAAGCCCGTTAGAACCGTCATCACTGTCTGGTAGACCACCCGCACATCAAGACCGGGTGAGCAGTGCTTGACATAATAAAAGTCATAGCAGAGTTTGTCTCTGGTCGCGTCGGTGCTGGCAGCGTAGCCCTGCATCACCTGTGCCCAACCCGTAATTCCCGGACGAACATTGTGCCGCAGTTCATAGAGTGGAATCTCATCCTTAAAGCGCTCAACAAATTGCTTTTGCTCAGGTCGCGGCCCAATGATGCTCATCTCCCCTTTTAGCACGTTCCAGAACTGTGGAATCTCATCGAGGCGAAACTTGCGCAGGAACCTGCCCAATCGCGTGATGCGTGGATCATCCTGCTGGGCAAAGGCAGCCCCTTTGTCCTCTGCGTCTGCACGCATGGTACGAAACTTCACCATTTGGAACGTTTTGCCGTCTTTGCCAATGCGCTCCTGCCAAAAAAGCACTGGGGCACCGTTGACACGGTATAAGGCCAGAGCAACCAGTGCACAAAGTAGCAAAATAAAAGGCGCCAGCACAATAACAGCAACCAGATCAAACAGACGCTTCCATTGGTTATAACCATGGTGCCCACTTAAAATCTCATAGGCCCAGATACCTTGCAGCATATTCAGCGGAATCCGCCGTGTCAGGGTCTCGATAACCAGAGGTGCCGAGAGCGAGCGTACACCCGACAAATCCGAATGGGCAAGCCACTGCAACCACTCTTTAGAGTAGGTTTCAGATGGGTCAATCACCACGATGTCCCAGTTCTGAAACTGGTTGGGCGGATGATGCAAGGAGGTCAGTTGTAAGTTGGGAATGTGCTCGAGTTCTATCCTGAATGCTGGATTACCAATGAGCAAAAGTCGCAAGGGTGGACGAACATTACGGCTCAGTATGCGAATAACAAACATCCAGACTGTCCACAGAACGACGTACAGCAACAGCGCAGTTCCAGAGTAGTAAGCACGACTAAGCGCCTGAATCGTCAGGGTACTAAGTGCTGCAATCAGTGGGGCAGCCAGCATAATGGCTCGGTATTTGCCAAGTAGCGTCTCTATGGATTTGAACTGGCTAACCAGTAAGTAAGCGTTTATGCCAAAAGCCAGTAACAACAGAGCAAAAATCCGACCTTCAACCTGTTGGATCATGGGGCCTATTTGTACTACCACCAACAGGATTGCCGCGAAAAGACCCAGCACATCGAGCAACACAAGCCAGGGCAAGCGTGGCAAACTACGGTGGTGGGTGAGAATATTTCGAATAGCAGTCATCATTGAAGCTCTTTTAAACTCCTTGATGCACCCTACACACAGCACTCAGTATAAGGCTGTGATAGCGCAGACATCTGTGACCAATAGCCACACTGCCCACTAGGGTAGCACCGTCACGACTCAAAAACAGATTCAGCCGCAAGGTCAATCTTAATCAAACACGACTTACAGCTTCCTTACTTCTGGTAGAGACCACAGCTCCACAATAAAATCAAGCCCCCTGAATGTCTCTGCAGACAGTCCAGACGTGGCTATTGCAATACCAAACGTCATTCCAGCGAAAGCTGGAATTCATAGCCTGACCAAAAACCAATGTATAGGCGCATGCTGCATGCTTTTTTTACCTGTCCATGGGTGCCAGCCTGCTCTGGCATCATGAGCGGAGTCCTTTATGGATATGCCAGGACTATGCGTGAAAAATCCTCAAGCATCCTTCATGTATAGTCCATCTGCCAGGCATTTATACCGGTTCCGGATAAATCATTGGGATAAACCAACGATTTATCCGGAGCAGAGCGTTAGGAACCGTAGAACTTCTTTGCAAATCTGCAAGCAATTTATCGGGCTCGGTATTGCAATCGCCCTGAGAACTAGCTCACCGCCTCGATTCGCATACGTGCATCGAGTACCACACAGCCCTTACCTGGTTCCAGGGCGCGCAGCGGATTCAAGTCCAGCTCAGCGATTTCAGGCAATTCCTCTACCATACGAGAAACCCTAAGAAGCATGTCTTTAACCGCTTCAATATCAGCTTCGGGTGCACCTCGGTAGCCTTGCAACAATTTGTAACCTCGGATGCCAGTCACCATTTCATTGACATCACGATCGGTCAGGGGTGTAATCCGAAAGACCACATCCCGCAAGATTTCTACGTGTATACCGCCCAAACCAAAGACCATCAGGGGTCCAAAGAGCGGATCATCCGTCATACCAATCATCAACTCAACACCACCTTGAATCATGGGCTGAACCAAAAATCCACCCAGTGCCTCCAGCTCTCCGGCTGCCTCGAGACGTGAGCGAATCGCCTCACAGGCATCCCGCACCTCATCAGCACTGCGTAAATTCAGACGCACCCCGTCCCATTCGGACTTGTGTACCAGTGTCTCTGATGCCATTTTAATTACTACTGGATAACCTATTTGCTCAGCAATCGCCACGGTCTCTTCGACGGTCGTCCCCGTTTTACCCTGAGCCACTCGCAGGCCAAAGCACTCGAGCACTTCAGCGACCTCATCAGGCATCAGCCAGCCACCATCTTGTGCCTGCCTTTTGCGACAGATGCTTCTTGCCTGGGCTATTTGCAAACCATCATGGTCAGGAATGATACCCACAGGGGTTTCACGCCAGGATGCGTACTGCCACACCCGTCCCAGCGCTCTGGCCGCCGCCTCAGGAAAGCGGTAGGAAGGAACATGCTCACCTGCTGGTGAAATCGCCTTATTGACCCCTTGACTCGACATGAAAATCGCCAGCACCGGCTTGTTAATCCCCTGCTCCCTAGCCTCAGTTACCGCATCACGAATAGCAGTCGCGATTTTGTCCGTTTCGGCAAGTCCCACAGGGATAAACAGCACCAAAAGTGCTTGATAGCTCGGGTCACGAAGCATGGCACTGACCGTCTGCCGATACTCTTCAGCACCAGCAGAAGCGATCATATCTATGGGATTAGCCAAACTGGCTGCAGGTGGCAAAATGGCTTTAAGCAGGGTCTTGGTTTCTGCGCTGGGTTCTGGTGTCGCCATGCCTTCGGCTTCCAGACCGTCCACCGCCAGAATGGCCGGGCCACCAGCATTAGTGACAATAGCCACATTCGGTCCGGTCGGCAGTGCCTGACCCGCCAGCAGCGCCGCCACATCAAACATTTCCTCGAGCGTGTAAGCCCGAATAATACCCGCCTGGTGAAAGAGCGCCTCAACAGCCGTATCACTGGCGCTGAGCGCGGCTGTGTGTGAGCTGGCTGCCTTGCTGCCAGCCTGGGAGCGGCCCGCCTTGACCACCAGCAGAGGTTTCTTACGTCCGATACGACGTGCCAAACGTGCAAAGCGCCGAGGGTTCCCAAAAGACTCGAGATATAGCAGCATCACCTGAGTGTTCGGGTCCTCTTCCCAGTACTGAATCAGATCGTTGCCGGAGACATCTGAGGTGTTACCAAGGCTGACAAAGCTCGAGAGCCCCAGACCTAATTGACTGGCCAATTCCAGCACTGCCAGGCCCAAAGCGCCGCTCTGTGAAGCCATGGCGATAGGGCCATAGGGCGGAAATACCGGTGAGAAGCTGGCATTTAGTTTCACTTCAGGATCGGTCGTCAGCAAACCCAGGCAGTTGGGGCCGACAATGCGCATACCATAGCCTCGAGCTTTTTTGAGTATGTCCTTTTGTGCTCGCAGACCCTCTGCTCCTGTTTCGGCGTAGCCTGCTGTGATGATGATCAGCGAACGAACACCCTTTTTGCCACAGTCATCGATGGTATCCAGCATGGCAGCCTTGGGAACCGCGATAACCGCCAGGTCAACCGGAACCGGTACTTCCATAATTGAAGCGTAGGCTGGAATCGAGCCGACCACATTAGCCTTGGGATTAATGGGATAGACCGGCCCATTAAAACGGTTCATGACCAGGTACTCGAGAATGCGACCACCAATACTGTCCGCCTTGCGCGAAGCTCCAATCACTGCGACACTGCGCGGTTTAAAAAAGGGCCTCAGCGAAGCAATCGTAGCAATGCGCTCGCGCATCTCAAAGCGTTCGATGCTCTCGAGGCTGGGTATGATCGAAAAACCCACATCAACAAAACCACCATCGCGGGCTTCCTCAACCAGGAAGCCACTCTCGCGAAACAGTTCACGCATCTGCTGATTGCTGGCTTCGGTGGGTCCATAAAAACGCCGGATGCCATGTTGTACCGCCACCAGCGCCAACCGCTCCAAAAGCAGAGTTCCTAGCCCCTTACCCTGTAAAGCGTCATCGACGATAAACGCTACTTCTGCGGTATCTGCCTCAGATGCATCACGGTTGTACTCACCGTGAGCGATGATCTGTGGCGCTGCCGGATCACCCGAAAGAATGACCAGCGCCAGTGCTGTTTCCGCGTCGCCTAGTTTTAAGAGTTGCCGAGCCGCCGCTTCTGCGTTTAATTCGCCAAAAAAGCGACGATGCAGGTTATCCTTGGATACGCGCCGGGCAAAATCCGTTAACAAGGGCAAATCCGTGTCCACTACCGGGCGCAGATACGCCGTGGTACCATCTCGCAAGATGACCTGACCCTGCGCCAGCGGTCCTTGCGGCATGGGCGACTGGTAGTAAAGTCGCTCCTGACTTCCTGTTTCAAGCATTTACTGTCCTCCTTGATTCGCAGGCTTCTTGCAACCGTTCAGCTGGATACCGATGTTTATCGGCCTCACGATTACCCAGTTCATACTTACACAAGAAGCATGCTACTAAACCTACGCGTTCATTAAAGTGCTACATCCCATGAATTCACGTTTAGCGAGGTGGGTAAATGGGCAGTTCAAGCACGCTGCCACCCTCACCAGATCTGGCTGCCATCACGAGTGCCTGAGCGATGACCCGCGGGTGAATAAGGCTTATCTGCTGCCCAGTAGCTAACAGCCCCTGACGGTTTGAGAGCGTGTCAACAGCACCCATAGGAAATACTACAGAGACTGTTATTTTGCTGTCCTGAAGCTCGGCATTTAGTGAGCGCAGAAACGTTGCCGCTGCGCTTTTGGCAGCCGAAAACAGGCTCGAGCCTGCAGCGCCACCATCCCAGGCAGCTTGTGAGGCAATTCCAGCAATAAAGCCTTCATCATTCTGGGAGATATAGGGCAAGGCCGCCTTAACAGCATAAAACAGCGTTTTAACATTGCTGTTAAACACCTCGTCGTAATCAGTATCGCTTAGCTCATGAACACTGCCAGTAACACTATTGCCAACCAGATGCACCAGCCCATCAAGGCGCAGCATCTGATCTTTGACTTCATGCATAACGCGCTCAGCATCCTCCATACTGAGCATATTTCCCTGAATAGCTGGCGTTCCCAGGCTGTTGGCTCTTCCCTGAATCCGCACCGGATCCTGATCTACCAGAACCACTCTGGCACCCTCCTGTTTAAATGCATCTGCCACAGGACCCGCAATGCTGCCCCCGGCTCCGGTGATGACCACAACTTTATCTATCAGTGTTTTCACATTACCTCCTTCATAGAGTTTAGCCCAGTAAGTTGAGTAGCAACTGTGCCAGCACAATTTTGCTGATTGTCGCCAGCGGAAATACAGTTGCGTAGCCGACATTTGGCAAATCATTGCCACTGCGCTCGCTAGCATAGGCCAGAACAGCAGGTTGTGTTTGTAAACCTGCCAGCATCCCCGCAAGTAAGCTCATAGGAATCTTGAACAACCGATAGCCAATAATAAGTGTCAACAAAGCTATCAGTACAGTAAGTGCCAGTCCTGCCAGCAAAATAGCCAGCCCACTGGCAGTAAATAGTGTCTGCACAAAGGCATAACCCGAACGTGAGCCGACACCCGCCAAAAACAATACCAGACCAATCTGCCTGAGTGTCAGATTAGCACTGTAGGGTAACTGCCAGACAATGGGGCCACTACGCCCCAATACTCCCAATACCAGTGCTACGACCAGCGGGCCGCCTGCCAGACCCAGTTGAAAGGTCATGCCACCAGGAAGGGGTAATGGCAGTAAGCCCAGCACAAGCCCCCCACAAATACCCAGACTAAAAGCCATAATATCAATTTCGGATAAGGCACGATAGGAATCGCCAAAAAGCCGGGTTATCTCAGGCATTTGCTCCCGTCGCGCAATTACACGCACGCGGTCTCCCAACTCGAGTCGCGTGCGCCCATGTGGCAATAGCTCGCTGTCCCCGCGGCGAATCCGGGTAATCAGAACATCGTAACGCTGGGGCAATTTCAACTCTGCCAGGGTTTTATCGGCTACTTCTGGATTAGATACAAACATTCGCCGATAATCCAGCTCACTGCGATCAAACTCCAGATGCACGTCCGTCACCTCGCCAAGAAAGGTGGCTGCTTGATAAACTGCTGCCTCGCTACCAATGAGACTCAGCAAGTCCCCAGGCTGCAAAACCGTATAAGGATGAACCAAATCCGTATGTCCAGCACGCCGAAAGCGCCCAAAGAGCACATCCCAGGACTGCTGCTCTCGCCAACCCTCTGCCGCAATCTCAGCAATATCCGGACGACTGATACGCACGGTGATGTTATGTAAATGCTCACCTGTTGCTCCCAAATCCCGTAGCAGCTGCGCCTCTTGTGAATAGTCTATTTTAAAGAGATGCTCGCAAAACTTAAGCACCACAATCACCCCAACAACCGCCAGTGGATAGGTCAGGGCATAGGCAACTACAGGCTCAACTTGCACCGTCTCAGGCTGCTCAGCAAGCAATTCCAGGACCGCTGCCAATGCAGGTGTATTGGTCAGACTGCCAGCGAAAAGACCCGCCGACACTCCCGCACTCAGACCCAGGACCCTCTGTATAAGGAACACTGTGAGCGCAGCAGCACAAAGCATGAGTAGCACAAATGCATTATCACGCAATCCTTGACGTTTAAAGGACGCTACAAAACTCGGTCCACTAGCAAGACCAACGGTATAAACAAATAAGACCAGGCCCAGCATCGTCAGACTTTGCGGCAAGGCCAGACGTTCATCAAGCGCACCTATAGCTAAGCCTACAAACAAAACTGCCGCGATGCCGAGGCTAAAACCCTTTATCTTAAGCCGCCCCAACGGATAGCCCAGTGCAGCAATAATAAAAAGGACCAGCAGGGGCTGTTTAATCAGAAAATCAATCATAGTCGTGGCTTATCTGGTGTACCTTGCAACCAGAGACAAACCCAGCCTACGATATCCGTGCCAAAGCCACATGAGATGATTGTCCCGAATGTTGCCACCGTGTAGGTACGTCTCAACCTGCCTTATACCGAGCCTGATAAATTAGTTATAGATTTAAAAGCAATCCCCTCTTCCTAGTCGCTCTGCTCGGAATAAATCGTTGGGATAAACCCAACGATTTATCCGGAACTGGTATTAGACATGGATTCCAGAGCTCACTAGAATGACGAAGGAATAATAAACGTGTAGGCTGCTGTGAATCGTCCTATAAAGGACAATGACATCCATGGCTTGGAGCTGAATGATAACTGCGAAAGCTGTGAAATGAAAAAGTTTCGCGAAGCGCTACGAATCTGGATTCCAGCTTACGAATGACGGTGGGGTGACAGGCCTCAGCCTTCCTGAAAACGATACTCCCGTTGAATGTGCAAAAATAGGGGTATGATACAGAAGCTAAGCCTTTTAGTCATTGGTCTGCTCAGCTGCCTGGCACTCTCCCAGACACCGAGCAAAGGTGTTTACTATGAAATATTTATTCGTAGTTTTCAGGACAGCACAGGTGACGGCATCGGTGACTTGCAAGGCGTCATTCGGCGGCTGGATTACCTCGAGGAACTAGGCGTCGACGGCATCTGGCTTATGCCCTTTCATCCCAGTCCCAGCTACCACGGTTATGACGTGACGGACTACTATGCTATCCATCCTGACTACGGCACGCTGGAGGATTTTAAGGAACTCCTGCAGGAGGCCCATGCCCGCAATATCCGTATTGTGATGGACCTGGTTGTCAATCATACGAGCGACCGGCATCCCTGGTTTATACAGGCAAAACTGAACAACCCCGAGTATCGCGACTACTACCTGTGGAGTAACACCGACCTGGGCTGGCGTGGCGTGAGCGGTGCACCAGCCTGGCACCGCACAGAAACAGGCTATTACCTGGGGCTTTTTTGGGGTGGCATGCCTGACCTGAATTTTCGCAATCCTGAGGTTGTCAGCACTATGAACGATATCGCACGCTACTGGCTCGAGCTCGGTGTAGACGGCTTTCGCATCGACGCAATCCAGCACATTATCGAGAGTGAAGAGGGAAACATCCGTAACACCCCGGAAACGCTCGAGTGGGTCCGTGACTTTAACAACTTTGTACGCTCGGTCAAGCCCGATGCCTTTGTAGTCGGCGAAACCTGGACCGACAGCGAGACCATCGTGCGCTACCACACGCGGGCGGGGCTGGACATGTCCTTCAATTACCCCTTGTGGCGAGTGCTGCTCGAGGCCATCCAGTCACGCAGCGCCGCCAATCTGGCATTCTTTCTGCAACAGGACGAAGCCTTTTATCCAGCCGACACCTACCGTGCCACCTTTATCTCCAACCACGATCAGATTCGCCCTGCCACTAGTCTGGGAGTGCTGCGGCGCGACGAGGCACGTCTCAAACTGGCTGCCGCCCTGCTCCTGACCCTGCCTGGCACGCCCTTTTTGTACTACGGAGAAGAAATTGGTCTGCCCAATGGCCCGGGTGAGCGCGATGAGGAAAAGCGTACGCCCATGCGCTGGGATGATAGTGACTATGCGGGTTTCAGCACGGCGCGCCCCTGGTACGCCTTCAGCACCGATGACCCCAGCATCACGGTGGCAGCACAACGCCAGGACCCCGACTCCATTCTGAACTGGTATCGGCGCTTAATCGCCTTGCGGCGCTCACACCTCGCCCTCGAGCAGGGATTAACAGAGATTCTGGCATCACCGCAACGCTCTGCTCTGCTGTTCAAACGCCATAGCGCAGACGGGAGCCTGTTGGTCGTTGCTAACCTGGCAGCCAATCCGGTCACACTTACACTGACGGATTATGGTGTCGTGGAACGTACCGACCTCATTTCCGGTATCAGGCAACCCGACGCACTCAGTGTGCCCGGTCTTGGTGTCATGGTCTTCGCGATGCCGTAAGCCATCACGTATACTTGAATAATGACGCAAACCGCTAACCAAGAACCCGTCTTAAACAGCAAAAGGACTCGAGTTTTCTCTGGCATTCAGCCTTCGGATGAGATGCACCTTGGCAATTACCTTGGCGCAGTCCGCAACTGGGTTGCGACTCAGGATGTGACTGACAGTATTTTTTGCGTGGTTGACCTGCACGTCCTGACACTTCCGGAAGAAATCAAGCCCAAAGACCTTCATGAAAACTCCCGCAAGCTCATCGCGCTGCTGCTCGCCTGTGGGCTTGACCCTGAAAAAAACATCATGTTCATCCAGTCCCATGTGCGTGAACACAGCGAACTTGCCTGGATACTTAACTGTGTGACACCGCTTGGCTGGCTCTACCGCATGACTCAGTTCAAAAGCAAGTCCGAAACCCGCGAGAGCGTAGGTACGGGTTTGTTGGACTATCCCGTCTTGCAAGCTGCCGACATCCTGCTCTACGACAGCCATGAAGTACCCGTCGGCGAAGATCAGGTGCAGCATATTGAACTTACCCGTGACATTGCCGTGCGTTTTAACAATCTTTTCGGTGAGACGTTTGTCTTACCCAAAGCTGTGATTCCCAAAATTGGCGCACGCGTTATGGGCATGGATGACCCCAGCGCTAAAATGAGCAAGAGCATTGCCCGAAGCCGACCTGGTCACGCTATCGGTATGCTGAATGACGAAAAAACCCTGAAAAAAGCCATCATGTCCGCGGTCACCGATTCAGAGCGCGAAACGCGCTTTGAACACGCTTCGCCTGGTGTGGTCAATCTGCTAAGCATCTATCAAGCGCTGACTGGTGATACGACCGAGGCCATCGAGGCAAAGTTTGAAGGACAGGGTTACGGCTTTCTCAAAAAAGAATTGCTGGCCCAGGTTATCGAGACGCTGAATCCCATTCAGACGCGTTATCAGGAGTTGATGGAGAACCGTGCCGAACTCGAGTCCCTTATTGAGCGCGGCGCAGACCGCGCCCGGGAGATTGCCGTGCCCATCATGCAGCGCGTTCGCGACGCGACTGGTGTAGGATATTGACCAAACTGCTCTTTGTCTTTTTAGATGGCGTGGGTCTTGGTTCACGCGATGCCGACATCAACCCCTTCATTACGGCGAGGACACCCTTTCTCGAGTCTCTGTTAGGGGATAAGTTGAGCGCTAGCCTAGTCGAGCAGCAGGCTGAAAACTTTGTCTTTCGGCATCTGGACACGACCCTGAGCGTACCAGGTTTACCACAGTCTGCCACTGGTCAGGCAGCGCTGCTGACCGGCCATAATGCCGCACAACACATGGGGCGGCATTATGGTCCCTGGCCTGGCCCCAGCATCTGGCACTTGCTGGATCAAGGCTCGCTCTTTTCTGAGGTCGTTGAGGCAAGCATGATGAATACGGCAGCAGCCACACTGGCGAATGTCTACCCGCCTGGCTATTTTGCTGCCCTGCAAACCGGCAAGCACAAGGTGAACGTGCCGGTGTACGCCGCACAGGCTGCTGGGCTTAGCTTGCGCAGTGTCGAGGATTATCGCTTGGGACAGGCCGTCAGTGTCGATTTGCGCGGGTCTTATTTGCAACGCTATGGTGCCGGGGTAAGTTCACCTGAACTCGAGGCCGAGCGCCTAGCAGCACTGGCACACACTCATCAGTTCACCTTTTTTGATATGTGGCAGACCGACAGTATCGGGCATCGGGGCAGCTTTGCCGAGGCTGTTGCTTTAATTGAGGACATTGACCGCTTCCTGGGCAAGCTTGCCGAGACCCAAGACCTGACAATCGTCATAACCTCGGATCATGGCAACCTCGAGAACAAGCAAGTCAAAACCCACACTATGGCCCAGGTTCCCTTAATCGTTTTAGGATCAGGCGCTGAACCCTTTCGCACTGCCACCTCACTGCTCGATATCGCTCCTGCCATCCGGCAGTGCTTAGTACCAATTCCGGTTCTTTCCTAAGGTAACAACTCGAGCCTTTCTGAGTGCAGCGAGAACGCCTGGTAGATGAATCAGATACCAATTCCGATCAGCTTATACCGAGCCCGAAAAATTGGTTACAGATTTAAAAAGCAATCTCCGCTTCCTAACGCTCTGCTCGGGATTATTCCGGAGCAGGTATTAACAACATCCAATAGGTTTTGTACCCTTCCTTATCGGAATTGGTATAATCTGCGACAACTTGTGGTCGAAGAGGTCGTTAGGACCTAGCCATAAAGGGCGCTTGAAAACAAATGAATGAAGACATGGTAACAGAGGAGTCAAGCATGAATGAGCGTTATCCGATGGGTCCCTTCCAGCTACCCGAACCCGTTACCCAGAGGCACTACAGTGAATGGCTCAAGTCTCTGCGTCAAACCCCGCTTAAACTGCGGCAGGCAGTCGCTGGTCTGTCCGCCGAGCAGCTTGACACCCCCTATCGTGACGGTGGCTGGACTATTCGCCAGTTGGTACATCACATCGCGGACAGCCACATGAACAGTTACATCCGCTTCAGATGGACGCTGACCGAAGACAAGCCCACTATCAAAGCCTATGATCAGAATCTTTGGGCGGAACTTCCCGATAGTCAGGCTGACATTGCTCCATCCCTGGCCTTACTGGAAGCTTTGCACCAGCGCTGGCTCCTGCTTATCGAAAGACTCTCAGCTGAAGACTGGCAACGAAGTTTTATCCATCCCGAATCTGGTAAAGCAGTCACACTCGAGCGCAACCTTGCCCTGTACGCCTGGCACGGCGAGCATCACATAGCGCATATTCTTGCCCTCAGGGAGCGCCAAGGCTGGTCTTAGGGTAAGAGCTGTGGCAGGATGATAATCCCAGCTTCGTACCACGCCCCGACGAGTAGCAGCAGCATGGCAATCGGCAACATCAGTGCCGCCTTGCGCAGCGCTTCGGGAAAGGCGCGAAACCCCTTACGAATCAGGGTCATCAGCAACATGCCCCCACCCGCAACCACCAGAAAGTAGGAGGTAAGTTCAAGGATTAACAGAATCAGCAAGAAAAGCAGCTGCAGCGGTGTGGCGTCCATGAGTAGACCAAAGGGAATACCCTGCACATAAAAGGATAGCGCTGCAAAAAGATAGGCAGGCACACCAAAAAGCAGCGCCGCCCCAAAAATGACCGAAAACGTCACGACTACAAAGTTCTGATAAAAGGTAACCACTGCCGCTCTGGGAATGTTCAGGCTGCCATAGGCATCGGTGGCACCAAGGTTAGTCACCGCAAAATTGATAACTGAAGCAACGGCCACTTCGCAGGCGGGAGGTAAAGTTGTACCGGTCAGCATGCCCAGACCAAAAATGGCATAAAGCGCTATCAGCGTGCCGATAACCAGTCTACGGTGTTCTAAAATCGCCTCTCGAGCCAGGTTTAACCAGCGCCGCAAAAACGACGTCGACTGACTGAGCAAATAGATAACCAGCAGAGTGAAGGCAATAAAAACACCACTGGCAGTAGAGGTTTGTAACCACGGTCGCCCGCCTCCAGCCGGTACGCTGACACGGTAGCCGACCTGGGTCGCCTGCCAGACACCTTCGGACTCCTCCAGTAAGACTTCAACAACCTCCAGCCGACCATCGGGCAACTCTGCCGGATAGGTAAAGCGCCTTATCAGCGCACTGTCATCTTCCAGTTCAACAGCGCGCCTGTCTGTCAGGTTGACATTGGTACCTAGCGGAGGCGGGGGATTGGTGACCAGTGCCGGCAGCATCTCACAGAGTTCTTCGGCAGTGCGGGCGCTAAGATTCAGCATGTCGGGTCTGGGGGATGCAAGCCAGGCCTCCACCGCTTCGTCAGCAACAGTTTCAGGATCTGGCCCAGAAGCAAACTGCGCAGTCGCCAAGGGCAGCAGCAACATGATTAACAGAGCAAAATATCTCATACTTTCTCCAGAGGAATACCAGCACGACACAGAGGGCAGTCGGCGGGTGAGTAGGTAGGAAACTCGAGCTTCACCAAGGCTCTAGGATGAGGGTAATCCCCTAGATCGGCGAGTCCACGGTCTATGATACAGCCAATCCCCACACAGCGAGCACCTGCCTTTTCGGCAGCCACTATGGTTTTCTTTAAGCTACCCCCTGTGGTCATCACATCTTCCACTACGATAAAGCGTTCTTCAGCCCGAATACTGAAAGCTGAGCGTATCGCCATCGTACCGCCCAATTCTTTTTCAGCAAAGAGCGCGCGACAACCAAGTGCTTTGGCAGTTTCGTGCGCCAGGACAATGCCACCCATGGCGGGACCAATCACAAAGTCAGGCTTTTCTGAAAACAGCGCGGCAATAGCCCTGCCAAAGGCTTCCGCATGCTGCGGAAACTGCATGACCGTCGTCGATTGTAAAAACTTTGCAGAGTGCTGACCTGAGGCCAGCAAAAAATGCCCCTCGAGATACGCACCTGTCGCCTTATAAAGTTCAAGAACGTCCACAGGCTCTAGCATACCCTTTGCCGACTGGCTTGGCAGTGTGGCAAAGGCAACGCTCCTGCATTTTGCTGAAATATCAGGTACACTCTGTGCTGGTGAAAACGCTTTTGTGGTTACGCAATGTCAGCATTCGCACCCTGCACGGCTTCCTGCCTTTCTTGAGCCAACCAGATGACGACCTGGCACAACGTATTTTGTCGGCAAAGGAATACCAGCTCTATCTGAGCATGGACAAACGCGACCGCGAGCACGCTACCCTAGTCACCAAGGCACTCATACAACGCTATCCTGAGGCTTCAGCAAGGCTTTTGCGCGCCGCACTGCTTCATGACATCGGCAAAAGCCAGCTTGGTTTTTGCGCCGCTGCCCGCATCCTCGTTCACCTCTATACACCCAGCAATCTACCTGCCAGCCCCAGACTTAAAGGCTTACGCGGTATGTGGCAACAAAACCTGCACCATGCCAGCTACGGTGCGGAGCTGATTCTTGAGACCGGTGGCTGCCCGGATGTTGCCGAAATTGTTGCCAGGCATCACGCACCAAAAGGTCATTCTGAAGCGGCGCAACTCAAGTCGCTGGAGGATTTGTTCTGATGGAACTCGAGTGGCTCTTTGCCAGACAGCGCTTCATGCAGCCAGGGCTGGACCGTATTCGCGCCTTACTTGCAGACTTGGACCATCCTGAAACCAGCTTCCGCAGTATCCTGATTACCGGAACAAACGGCAAAGGCAGCACAGCAGCGAGCCTGGCCAGTATCTTGCAAGAAGCCTCATACCGCACAGCGCTATTCACCTCACCACACCTGAGTTACTTTCGGGAACGCTTCAATGTTGACGGCGCAGCGCTGCCAGATAAGCACATCGCAGCAGCACTAAAGCGCATCCAGCCACTGGCCCAAAAGCACAGCGCCAGCTTTTTTGAAATTGTTACAGCCCTGGCCTGCGATCTTTTTGCTGAAGCGAAAGTGGACTACGCCGTTATGGAATGTGGTATGGGTGGGCGCTATGATGCCACTAATGCTCTAGAGCCAGTCTTGAGCATTATCACCAATGTGGCGCTGGATCATCAGCAGTATCTGGGCGATAGCTTAGAAGCAATAGCACGGGACAAAGCAGGAATTATGCGACCGCAGATACCCTCTTTGACCGCAGCATCTGGCGTAGCCCTGACAGTCTTGCAAGAGCAGGCTCGAGCTGTAGGCTCAGCACTTGCCAGTGTTCACCCTGTCCAGAAGGACAGCATTCTTGGGGACTACCGCTATGAGGTCAGTGAAACTGGCTGGCACGGCACTGAGTTTATCCTGCAAACCCCAGCCTTGGCGCTGACACTGCACACAGCCTTGCTGGGAGAGCATCAGGCAGCCAATGCCGCAGTCGCTGCCGCTGCTGCCCAGACCCTTGGCATCGCCGAATCCCAACTACGCACGGGGCTGGCTAAAACCCGTTGGCCGGGCAGGCTCGAGCTTTTAAGCTACCGTGGCAAAACCATCCTGCTCGATGGCGCACACAATCCGGCTGGCGCAAGCGCCCTGCATAAAGCCCTGAAAGCCTTGGGGCTTAGAGAGCTAACGCTGATCTTTGGCGCAACTCAGGATAAAGACGCCCCCAGCATGCTAAACACTCTCCTGCCACTCACCAAACGTGTCATTCTGACACGTTCACAACACAGTCCCAGAGCCCTAGCGCCTGAAACACTAGGCAGCTTCATAGACAAGGCTGAAGTCGTCCATGACGCAGCAGAGGCGCTTAACATGGCAGTTCTGGATAGTGATGTTATTGTGATTGCTGGCAGCCTCTTTCTGATTGGTGAACTGAGACCTCTGATACTGGGAATGGCCACAGAAGAGCTCGAGCGGTGGCAGTAGTTTAAAGCCCATGTCATTCTGAACGAAGCTTAGCGCAGTGAAGAATGTCTGTGCGCTATTGTTCGATGCCCATACAGTCGCTCACAAATGGCAACATAGGGAGACTCTTCGCTACGTTCAGGGCAACAGCCAGTGGTGAGATTGTCACCTCGTTCGTTCGTCGCTCTAAGGCTTGCCTGAGATGAGTTAGGATGCTGACTTGTTACCGAGTGCTTGCAACTCCACCAGGTGCTTGCGAGCAATGATGACCGTTATGAGCACAATACTGATGAGCAAACTGATAAACTGTTCCCCGCTGCTGACTTGCCAGTAGAGCATAATAACGCCGATGAGCGGGTACAACAGCACCGTGATAAGCGCAGCCAGCGTCGTTTGCTTCTTCATGCTGAGACTTAGAATAAGCAGTAAAACAAGCGTGATAATCGCAGCGAGTGGATAAACTGGCAAGGCCACACCAAAGGCAGTCGCCAAGGCTTTCCCACCACGAAACCGTACATAAGGTGAGTAGGCATGCCCCAGCACTGCGCCGATGCCTGCAGCGGCTGCAGCGGTGTAGGGCAAGTCAGCTGTGCCAAGCTGCAAACCGATCAAACTCGCCAGAACACCTTTCAGCACATCAACCAGCAGCACGACAATACCTAATCCCATACCCAGATTACGGGCTGTGTTCATCGCGCCCATATTGCCCGAGCCAATATCAAAGATACTGCGACCCTTAAAACGCGCCAGCAGTTCTGCTGTAGGAATAGCGCCCAGCAGATAGGCAATTATAAAAGCGAGCAGGACATTAAGCATCAGTTGTTTCTCCTGGATACCTGGACAACTGCATCACAGATGCCAGACTCCGTAACTGTCCCACATGATACGACAGGTAGCGAGACAACAGTAACCAGTGCTCAGCTCGTTTGCTGTAGGTCAGGCTGATAGCATCTCGCACAGTGCTGCTGTGAATCTGCCGCAGCTCGCTGGCTGTCGTCTCACTCAGGCGCAATCCCCTGGCACAGTCCAGGCAGGTGAGGCCACCAGCAGAAACGTCAAAGTATGGACTTAGCTGGGTGTCACTACAGATGGCACAACGCGTGACCCTGGGCGCAAGACCCGCTTGCTGCAAAAACTTCCAGCAATAAATGAGGGCAATACACTCAGGGTCATGGTGCTCATTCAGACCCCGCAGTGCACTGGCAAGATAGCCGTATAGTGCTTCACCCACATGAACATCGACTGAGAGCTGGTCAATAAGCTCAGCCAGCACATGGGCAAAAGGATAAATCTGTGGACTGCTGAGTTTGGGCAAAGCGCCGTTTAACTGTACCTGGGTGATGACAGCTAAATCATCCTCCTTGCGTCGGTAAGTCTGCACGGTAACATCATGAAAAAGGCTCAACCTGCCCGGATTACCGCCCAGACGCTGCGCTTTTTTGACGATGCCACGCCACTTACCCGTTTGACCAAAAAGCGTAACGACCACATCACCATTGGGCAGGGCAAGGCGGCGGATGACAATGCCATCATCAAGTTGGTAGCGCTGAGACACCCTGTCAGTTTACCGCTCTATACAACTCTCCATGGTCGTCATAGAGTGCGAAACAACTAGCCGAAATATCAAACCTGGGTCTAGCTCGGCAGGCAACCTATCAGCCACGTTGCCGCAGAATCACGACCTCTTTATCTTTCAAGGACTGCATGGAAATATCTGTACCGGCAGGCAGTTGCAAGCTATCGCCCGTTTTTAGAATACGGAAGTCACGCTTTGGCAAATCAATAACCAGATCCCCACTTAAAACCAGTAACCACAGGTTCTGCTCGAGCTTCATCTGTTGGGCTTCCGTGACAATGACAACCTCGAGCCCTGTCCCTGGTACGGTCGCACCCGCAGGTGCATTTCGGGCCAGACTGAGCAGATTGAGCGGCTGGGCAACTTCCATCACTTGTTTCTGGCACGACCAAAAGCCATGCGCAGTTTGAACATACCACGCTTATGGGCCGCCTTAACCGCTTCTTCGGCCAAACCAAGTTCGTCAGCAACACTGACACCGTCCTGCGGCTGGCGACCCGCCATTCCCTCAAGGCGCGTAACAACCTCCCGCGCTTCTGCATCCAGCTCTGACAAAAAAGGCTCAAGATCTTTAGGTGTAGCTTTAGGCGCAGCTACTTGAGATTTAGATTTTGCTTTTGCCGTTGCCTTAGGCTTGTTAGTCCTGGCAGCTTTCTTCTTGGCTGGTCTTTTGGCCTTGCCACCCTGACTCTCTTCACGGTCAGCGAGCAATGTCAGCGCCTCTTCCAGTGTGACCGTATCGGGACTTTGCCCCTCCCGCAAGGAGGCGTTGGTGCGCTGATGCTTGACATATGGTCCATAACGCCCTTCGCGAAGTTCAATGGCTTCGCCTGTCTCAGGATGGTTTCCTAGGATTTTCAGTGGCTGGTTCTTGCGCTCCTTTTGACTCAGCAACTCGAGCGCTCTGGGCAGCTCAACCTCGAGCACGTCATCCTCTTTCGCAAGCGAGGCAAAAATGCGTTCATGCTGCACATAAGGACCAAAACGACCGATGTTTGCCAGAATCTTCTTGCCACTTTCGGGGTGTGTACCCAGCGTACGGGGCAGCGACAGGAGTTTGATAGCGATGATTTCGGTAACGTCCTGTGGGTTCATACCCTTGGGCAAAGACACACGCTTGGGCTTGCCCTCATCACCCCCCAGTTGCACATAGGGGCCATAGGGACCATTGCGCAAGAGGATGGCTTCACCAGTATCAGGGTCAATACCCACCACATCATCGCCTGCCTGCCCCTTCTCGAGCAGCCCCTTGAGGTATTCAGCATCGATATCCGCAGGCGCAACAGCGTCTGGCAGCGAGGCAGTGACCTTTTCACCCTCAAGCTCCCCTTCCACATAAGGCCCGTAACGGCCCACCCGGATCAGATAGTCACCCCACCTGGGAAAGCTTAAGGTGGAAGTCGCGCGAGCATCAATAGCATCCAAACCACCCTGAACACGGCTACTTAGACCTTCTTGACCAAAGTAAAAGCCCTTCAGATAGGGAATCATCTGAAGCTCACCAGTCGCAATATCGTCCAGTTCCTGCTCCATATTTGCTGTAAAAGCAGTGTCAACCAGCCGCGAGAACTGCTGCTCCATCAGTCTGTTGACCGCAAAGGCGGTAAAGGTCGGTATCAACTGTCCCCCCTGCTTGCGAACATAGCCACGCGAGATAACGGTGTCAATGATACTGGCATAGGTACTGGGGCGCCCGATACCCTCCTGCTCGAGCAGTTTGACCAGCGAGGCTTCAGTAAAACGTGCTGGCGCTTTGGTTTCATGACCAAGTGCTTCCAGCGAACGACAGCTTAACGCCTCAGCCTGACGCAGGGCAGGCAAGGGCTGTTCGCGGTCTTCTAGCGCTGCATCTGGATCGTCACTACCCTCCACATAGGCACGGAAAAAACCGGCAAACACCGTCTGACGACCACTCGCTCGAAAGGTTGCACGCTCTTCTGCGGGTCCCGCCTCGATGGTGGCGGTGGTAAAGCGCAGTTTGGCGTCCGCCATCTGCGAGGCCACAGTGCGCTTCCAGATTAGGTCATAAAGCGCAGCTTCAATGCCTGAAAGCCCGTGCTCCTCTTTGGTTTTCATCTCCTTACCCGCAGGCCTGATGGCTTCGTGAGCTTCTTGAGCGTTGCGGGACTTGGTTGCATAGGTTCTGGCAGAAGGATAAAGATATTCACTGCCATAGCGACGCTCAATCGCCTGCCGGCTGGCACTGATAGCCTCATTGGAGAGATGCGTGGAGTCTGTTCGCATATAAGTGATATAGCCGTTTTCATACAAACCCTGAGCAACACGCATGGTATCCCTGGCAGAAAGACCCAGCTTGCGACTGGCTTCCTGCTGCAGGGTCGAGGTGGTAAATGGGGCATAGGGTGAACGGTTGACCATACGCTCATCCAGTTTGCTGACCTGCCAGTGCTGCTGTGGCAAGCGCGCTGCCAAGTCTCTGGCCTGCGCCTCCTGCATCAGGAGCACATCTTTACCCTCCTGGAGACCACCTTTGAGCTTACCGCTATCGGGGTCAAAGTCCCGCCCACTCGCCAAACGAACTCCCTGGAAGTGAGTCAGAACAGCTTCAAAAACCTTTTGCTGGCTGCTGAGTTGCGCTTTGAGATCCCAGTAGGTTGCCGGAACGAAGGACAGGCGCTCTATTTCCCGCAGAACCATGAGCCGAACAGCCACACTCTGTACTCGACCTGCTGATAGGCGCGGGGCGATTTTTTTCCACAGCAAGGGGCTGATGGTATAACCGACCAGACGGTCCAGCACACGGCGCGCTTCCTGGGCATCGACCAGACTCTGCTTGATATCGCGGGTGTGCTCGAGGGCTTCACGAATCGCCTCTTGAGTGATCTCATGAAACACCATGCGCTTTACTGGTATTTTGGGCTTAAGAACGTCCACCAGATGCCAACCGATAGACTCTCCCTCGCGGTCTTCGTCCGTTGCGATATACAGCTCATCTGCATCTTTCAGGGCACTTTTGAGACGTGACACAATCTTCTTCTTGGCTGGTGACACGATATAAAGCGGTTCAAAGTCCTTATCTACATTGACCCCCAGCCGCGCCCAGTCCTGTTTTTTCAGTTCCTCAGGTATTTCCTTGGCGGAAGCTGGCAAATCGCGCACATGGCCCATACTCGCTTCAATCTGATACTGCCCCGAAGGCAAAAACCGCCGAATGGTCTTGGCCTTGGTCGGTGATTCGACGATGACCAGACGTTTTGGCCGTCTTGCATTTGACTGCCCTGAACTTGACTGTCCTAGTGTCTGCTGACTCATGTTAATTCGTCCTTACTTGTGGCTCATCGCGTGAGTTCTGCTTGACTAAGCCCACACCCTCGTGCGTGCCTATTATAAGGAATGACTTCATCTTGTCAAGCAAGCTGTCGCGAATCCGCCTTGAGCGAGTGAGCACTTTAGCAGCAAATAAACGTCTCTGGACAGGCTAACAAAGCAAAAAGCTACACTCCCTAGTAAGATTTTTCATATTTTTACAGCGATCTTCCTGAAAAAGCACGTTTTGACGCTTTTTTAACGCTTTGACCCTAGACTCGAAGAGCAATATATGCCTTAGGAGGTGTTATGACTCACTTACGTTTGTTGACTTGCGGGCTG
>CAZZPQ010000039.1:0-21617 GCA_964655595.1 uncultured bacterium | reverse complement strand
CCAGTAAACCAAAGCAACCTCTCCAATCATCGCGGCACTTTTAGCGAAATTACCCAAGTGCTCCGCCTGGTCTTCATGAGCTTCAGCCTTGGGAATGACCGAATCATGACTCGAGTAACACCACTATTTGTGCAAGTAAAGGTTTGCAAGCAATCAGTTTTGGCAGATTGTATTCAATTTTCAGCCAATTGCGCGTCATAAACCAGAATATATCCCTCCAAAACTAGTAAAATACCTTATATTAATGAACTGAAATCGTTTTCAAGCTAGTAAGCCTAGTCTTTACTGATATCCAAATGCACGCGCCGTATTTTTTGTGTCTCAAACGGTAAAAATAAGTAATTGCCCAATTGGTAAAGAAGTGGTTATTGACAAAAGACTGCCAAATATACTAGATTATAATGAAAGCGTTTTCATAAGAGGTTGAGGATGTCTACGATTAAAGAGGTGTCGCTCCACGCCAGAGTTTCACCATCAACAGTTTCTCGCGTACTGAATGGTACCGCTGCCGTCAATGAAAAAACCAGGCAGCGCGTGCTTGATGCTGTGTCAGAACTGAACTACCATCCGAATGCGTTTGCCAGAGGACTGGTAACCAATCGCTCTGGTGGCATCGGCGTGGTAGTGAATGAAATCTCCAGCCCCTTTTACAGTGGCTTAATCAGTGGCATCGAACAGGTGGTTGAGGCTGAAGGCTTGCACCTGCTGGTATCAAGTAGTCATGCCAAAACGCAAACGGAACGCGAAGCGCTCGAGTTTCTTGTTCAGCGCCGCAGTGATGGTCTCATTTTACAGTTTGATGCCAGTAGTGACTACGATATCCTTACCTGGCTCAAAGAGGTTCATACACCTGCTATAGTGGTCGGGCGCTTTATTGCTGAAATCGCCAATCATTGTCTTTATCTGGATAATGAACGTGGTGGGTATATGGCAACACAGCACCTGCTCAAGCAAGGTCACCGCAAGATTGCTCATGTGATGGGTGCACCTTCTATCAAAGACAGCTGGGACCGCTTGCACGGCTACCGCCGAGCACTTGAGGAGGCTGGTCTTTCCTACGATGAAATGTATATTGTTGAAGGCACCTTCATGGAGGAAAGCGGCCAGCTTGCCATAAGGCGACTACTCGAGCGCAACCTGGGTATCACCGCTGTATTTCTGGCGAATGATCAGATGGCTGCGGGTGCCATTCAGGAACTGCGCGATACGGGTCTGCATGTGCCAGATGACATCTCGATCATCGGCTATGACGATATTAACTTTGCCAGATACCTCTATCCCGCACTAACCACCATTCGACAACCCTTTTCCGAGATGGGACAGGCTGCAGCCAGCTTAGTCTTGGCTGCCCTGCGTGAAACAGAAACGGAGGTGAGACGCAAGTTTGAACCGGAGCTCGTAGTCAGGCAGTCCGTTAAGTGCATTCGCTGATTGTTGCGCTACAACTTTCAGCATGGCCCCTTGGTGCTCACCCCCGCCACGCTAGTCTAACGCAGGACCTTCATGGCGGCAACAGGTAAGCACCTATCCTGAAAGGAAAAAAGATGCAAAAGATTTTGATCGTTCTTGGATTTCTCTTAGCCTGTGGAGTGTTTGCCCAACAGCGAACCCTCACCGTTTCTGGCTTTCCCAACCTGACCGATGCCATTCAGGTCATTATTGAAGCCTATGAAGCAGAAAATCCGGATGTTAACGTGGTGCTCGAGGTTCGTGAGTTTGGTGATCATCACACCAACTTGCTGACTACCTTGGCTGCGGGTACCGGTGCAACCGATGTTGTTGCTGTAGAAGTTGGTTTTATTGCCCGCTTCGTTGCCGATGGTGGTCTGGTTGACCTGATGTCAGCCCCTTACAACGCAGGGGAGTATCTCGATCAGCTGGCAGACTACGCGGTACTGCAATCCACCACTGCCGATGGTCGTCTGGTCGCCATGCCAACTGATTTGGGACCCGGTGTCATGTTCTACCGACGCGACCGCCTGGCTGAAGTGGATACCGATATCGCCGACATCATCGGTAGCTGGGATGACTTTATCGCTTTTGGTGAAACGGTCACCCGCGATACCACCGGTGACGGCCAAAACGACGTTTTTCTGATTGCTGACGCTGGAGATGTCTACAACGCCATGATTCGCATCGGCCTGCAACCCGGTCAGGGCATATACTTTGATCAGGAAGGGAACACCCTGGTCAATACCGAGCGCTTCCATGAAGCTTTCCGCGTGGCAAAGGCCATCCGCGACGCTGGTCTCGACGCACAGATTGGCGCCTGGAGCAACGAGTGGTATGAAGCTTTCAAACAAGGCGCCGTAGCCACACAGCTCTCTGGTGCCTGGTTACAAGGACACCTGCAGAACTGGATGGCCCCTGACACTGCTGGTTTGTGGGGTGCAGAAAACCTGCCCGGTGGTGCTTACGCAACCTGGGGTGGCAGCTTCTACGCCATTCCTGAGCAGAGTAATAATAAAGAGCTAGCCTGGGACTTCATCAAGTTCATGACCACCCGTGAAGACATCCAGAAACTCGCCTTTAATCAGATTGAAGCTTTCCCGGTGCTGAAGTCAACCTGGACTGATCCTGTGTTCAGTGAACCTCAGGCTTTCCTCGACGGCCAGAACTCACGTCAGCTCTATATCAACATCATCAATAACATTCAGGGCACCTTTACTCACCCTGGAGATGTAATTGCTCAGGAAGTTGTGACCAGTGCACTCTCTACCGTTCTCAATGACGGTCGTGATATCTCTGAGGCTCTTCTGGAAGCGGAAAATATCATTCGTCGCCGCGCACGCTAACGCCAAGTAAAGTCTGTCCAGCAATTGCTGGACAGACTTTCAACTGACTCAAGTTCCTAGCAATTGCCCTGTCACAAACCTGGCGTGACAGCGATACTGGAGAGTAACATGGCTACCAAAGCAAGTACTCGAGTCGCTCAAGCAGAGAGACTGAGTTGGCAGGTACGTTTGTACAAATGGCAAAGACGCTACGCCCCGTATATCTTCATTAGCCCCTTTTTTATCCTTTACGCCATTTTTGGCTTATTTCCCCTGCTCTTTTCTCTGTACCTGGCCTTTCACAAGTGGAATCCGGTTCAGGGACTGTCTGCTATGGAGTTTGTTGGTTGGGACAACTTCGCCTTTATCCTCGAGCTAAGTCCCTACAATGACTTCTGGCCCGCACTTGGCAATACCTTCTGGGTTGGCGTAGTATCTGGTCTGGCGCAGCACCTGGTTGCCCTGCCCCTGGCCTTTATATTGGTACTCATTCTAAAGCGCTGGAAACATCCCTTTACCATGGCTTATTTTTTGCCGTTCATCACCTCGGCAGTCGCTATTGCGCTCGTCTTTAACACCATGTTCGGCACGCAATACGGCATTATCAATCAAGCGCTCATCGGCCTGGTAAATCAGCCGTGGCTCAACTGGTTATTGGGAGGTCTGGCAGACCAGCTACCGATTAACTGGCTAGGACGCAAGGAAAATGTCAAACCCGCCATAGCCATTCTGGTTTTTTGGCGCTACTTTGGCTGGAATATGGTGCTTTACAGCGCAGGACTTGCCACCATACCCAAAGAGTACTATGAAGCTGCTGAGGTCGATGGAGCAAACATCTTTCAGAAGTTCTGGTACATCAGCCTGCCACTCGTGCGGCCCATTATGTTTTTTGCAATCAGCCTCACTATTATCGGCAGTATGCAGCTTTTTGAAGAGCCATTCATTCTGGTTGGCCCCCAAGGTGGTGTCGCCAACTCAGGCCTGACCGCAGCCATGTACCTCTACCGTGAGGGCTTTAATTACAACTCGATGGGTACGGCAGCAGCCGTATCATGGGTTCTTTTTGGCGTGATTGCCATCATGACCGCCATTCAGTTTCTCATCGCTGGTCGCGGTGGTTTGGAGACGCGCGAATGACACTTAAACGACCCGTGAAACTTCTCGGCATAAGCCTTCTGGTCTTGGCTTTACTGCTGCTGGCCTTCCTGACGGTTTTCCCCTTCTACTGGATGTATATCCTGATGACACACAGTCGTACCACCATATTCACTGCGCCCCCACCGCTGACTTTTGGCACAGAACTTATGCGCAACTATGAGGCTTTGCTGGCAGCAGCACCATTTTGGCGCAGCATGTGGAACAGTGTTTACCTGGGTGTAGTATCAACAGCGACCGCGCTCTTTTTCTGCAGCCTGGGCGGTTTTGCCCTGTCGATGTACGACTTTAAGTATAAAAAACAGGTCTTTACCTTTATTATGGCAACTTTCCTGATGCCGGGTATTCTCAACCTGATTCCCTTTTTTCTGACCATTCAGTTTCTGGGCTGGATCAATCAACCCAAGTCCCTGTGGATACCTGGAATGGCGACTGCCTTTGGCATCTTTATGATGCGACAGTTTTTTGCCAGCAGCATGCCCAAAGAACTGATGGATGCGGCGCGGATTGACGGAGCCAGTGAGTTCCGCATCTTCTGGAGTATTGGGCTGCCACTAGTGCGTCCGGGCCTGGCGACTCTGGGGCTTATCACCTTCATTGGTTCTTGGAACAACTTCCTGGGTCCGCTGGTGGTGCTGCGCGGACAGGATGTTATGACTGTACCGCTGGCGCTAAGAAGCTTACAAGGACTTGCTGCGACCACCGACTGGGGAGCGGTCATTCTGGGCAGTGCGCTAGCGGTGACGCCGCTGCTGCTTATCTTTTTCCTCGCCTCGCGTCAGGTGATTGAGGGGCTGACTCAAGGTGCTGTTAAAGGCTAAACAGCTCATCTGCGTCTTACTGCTGTCTGCGCTTTTTTTCACTACCGCATCAGCACAGCCATCTGCCATTGTCACTGTCGGTGACAGCCTCGGCGAACCGCCTGAGACCGCAATTGGCGGCATGAATCACGGCATTTTCATGAATGTACTCGACTACCGTGAGGACTTTGTGCAGCTCAACATCACCAGTCTGCGTTATCCCCCTGGGAACATCGCTGACGAGCAAGCAATGAGCGAACTAACGGCGCGTGACTTTTCCTTGCAGTGGCGGCTTTTGGGCGCAGATAAGCCGGTGCTGGTTGTCGCCAATCTGTTTAGCGGCACTGCCGAGCAGGCTGCTTCTACGATTCAGGCCTTCATTGAAGCGGACATTCCCCTGCTGGGTGTGAGCATCGGCAACGAGCCAGACTTATACGCCACCAACCGCGCCAGCCCGGAGTGGACAGCAGTGCGCTACTGTGAGGCGTTCCGTGAGTATCAGGCAGCCATTCACGCTACTAAGCCAACCATCAAACTGGCTGGACCTTCTGTCTCAGGTGCACCGCAAGCTGAAAATTATCTGGCTGAGGTGCTTCGCTTGTGTGGTGATGTGATTGATATTCTGACCTGGCACATCTATCCAACCGATGGTAGCGCCTCAGATGAGGTGGCACTGGCAAGCTCGAGCCAGGTAGGTGAAACCATCCGCCGCTACCGAGCCTGGGTCAGCGATCCACAGCGCAACCCGCTTGGCTATAGCAGAGATATCCAGCTTGGCATTACCGAGTTTGGTCTATCCTGGCGCAGCAACACCTATCGCCACTTGCAGGATACCATCGCTACGCTATGGCTGGCTGATGCTCTGGGTCAGATAGTGACTGAAAAGCTTGATATGAGCCATTATTTTGCGCTACAGGGTACGGGGGGGCATGGACTTATCGATAATGCTGCCTGGCGAAGACCGACCTACTACCTCTTTGAGATACTTAAAGACTTTCACGGGGAAGCACTCACGGTGCGCTCAAGCCTTCCAGAACTTCGTGCCTATGCGGTCAAAACACCAGAAAACCTGCAACTTCTGCTCATCAACATGTCAGCAGGTGATATGACGGTGAGGCTCGAGCTGCCCCCCAACACCCCAGACCAACAGATAAGTCGCAAACTATTGTCTGACGACACCTATGAAATCTACGACGACAGCGTTGCTTATAAAACGGATATACAGGAACCAGGCAAACCTACGACAGTTCCTGCCAGAGCACTGGTGCTTCTCACGATAAGCGAGTAAAGGAGAACTCATGAGTCATTTTCCCGCATCATTTACCTGGGGTGTTGCCACCTCTGCATTTCAGATTGAAGGAGCGACCTCAGCTGATGGGCGCGGCACTTCTATCTGGGATACCTTTTGCCGCACGCCGGGCAAGGTCTTCGAAGGTCATACTGGAGATGTTGCCTGTGAGCACTATGTCCGCTGGCAAGATGACCTCGAGCTGATCGCAGATTTAGGTGTCGATGCCTACCGCTTTAGCGTTGCCTGGCCGCGCATTCTGCCAAACGGCACAGGTCAGGTCAATACCCAAGGGCTTGACTTTTATGAGCGTCTGGTCGATAGCATGCTGGCGCGAGGTCTGAAACCCTACTGCACCCTTTACCACTGGGACTTACCCCAAGCACTGGATGACAAGGGAGGCTGGCTGAACCGCGATACAGCCATGGCTTTCGCGGAGTATGCGGGGGTTTTTAGCGAGCGCTTGGGAGACCGTGTGCTGTCCTATGCGACGTTGAATGAGCCGTGGTGCAGCGCCTATCTGGGTTACGGCAACGGGCATCACGCACCAGGACATACCAATCTTAAGGAATCTTATCAGGCAGCGCACAACTTGCTTTTAGCACATGGCCTGGCGCTACCCGTAATGCGTGAGCATGCGCCTGGCGCTGAGCACGGCATTGTTCTTAACCTTGCACAGGTCTATCCCGAAACGAATCGGCCCGAGGACATCGCAGCAGCGCAGCGCTTTGACCGACTGAATAATGTCTGGTATTTAGGACCACTTTTTGAAGGGCGCTACCCCGAAGATGTTTGGCGGCAGTTGGGCGATTTAGCACCAGAGGTCGCTGACGGAGACCTGGCAATTATCAAGCGCCCCATTGATTTTATGGGTCTCAACTACTATACCCCGACCTTTGTAAGCCATCAGCCAGAAGGGGATTATCCCAACGTTGCCTTTGCGCGCCATGATGGTGCCGAACACACCGCCATGGACTGGGAAGTTTACCCGCAGGGGCTGCGCGACTTGCTACTGCGCCTCTATCATGACTACACAATCCCGCTCTACGTCACTGAAAATGGTGCTGCTTACGACGATGCTCTGACACCAACGGGAGTGCATGACAGCGCCCGCGTCACTTACTTTAGGGGACACCTGGCAGCCGTTTCTGAAGCGATTGCTGCTGGGGCCAATGTGCGCGGCTATTTTGCCTGGAGCCTGATGGATAACTTCGAATGGGCCTTTGGCTATGACCGGCGCTTTGGTATTGTCCATGTCGATTTTGAAACGCAACAGCGCAGCCTCAAAGACAGTGGCAAGTGGTATCAGCAGTTTGTACGTGAGCAGCGCGCAGCGCTCAGCGCGGCAGGATGACAGGATGCGACCTATATGGTTCATCATTGTAGCTCTTATGATGGTGTCGCTGGCACAGGCACAGCCCAGATTTCTGGGCAACATCTTTCAGGGAATGCCAGACCCGCTCTTTACCCACTACTGGAACCAGGTGACACCAGAAAACGCAGGCAAGTGGGGAAGCGTTGAGGTAGCCCGTGACAACATGAACTGGTCCGGGCTTGACCTGATGTTCCAGATGGCGCGTGAAGCGGGTATTCCTGTTAAACAACACGCTTTTATCTGGGGACAGCAGGAACCCAACTGGGTACGCAATTTGCCAGCAGACGAGCAGCGCGCTAAGGTGCTCGAGTGGATGACACTTTTTGCCGAGCGCTATCCCGATGTTGCCTATATCGATGTGGTTAACGAGGCTCAGCATGCACCGCCCAGCTATAAGGATGCCATTGGTGGTGACGGCGAAACCGGCTGGGACTGGGTTATCTGGTCATTTGAACGCGCCAGAGAGCTTTTTCCCAACAGTCAGCTTCTCATTAATGATTACAACATCCTCTGCTGCACACGTGAGCTGGAAGTTTACCTGACGCAGATTCGTTTGTTGCAGGAGCGCGGCCTGATTGACGGTATCGGGGTACAGGGCCACAGCCTCGAGACAGTCCTTCCCAGCACTATTCAGCGCAATCTCGACCGGCTGGCCGAACTGGGTTTGCCAATCTACGTATCAGAACTCGAGCTAAGGCAGCTTGATGATTTACAGCAGATGGTTCTATATCAGGATATTTTTCCGGTGCTGTGGCAACACCCAGCGGTAGCTGGTGTCACCCTGTGGGGCTACAGAGCCGGGCAGATGTGGCGACCAACCGCGGAGCTACTTGACTGGTTTGACGACGAGCGCCCAGCCTTGCAGTGGCTCAGGCAGTACCTGCACTATGACAGGCTGATTCGGGGCGACTGAGGTTGTTAAGTCGTGTACTTGCGATTCATTTCTCACCTTACACACTTCGTCACTGCGAGCGAAGCGACTCCGCAGTTAGCCCTTACTGTAACCGCCTTTGGCGAGATTGCTTCGGCCACGGCTTGCCTTTGGCTACGACTACGTGAACGCAATGACAAAAAGGAGCTACTGAACGGGGCTTGCACAAGGTGAGTTCATGAGAAAAATATCCAACCATTTGTTGAAAGGTCTTCAGTGAAACTATCAGAGTGTCATTCTGAAAAAATGCAAAGCGGAGTGAAGAATCTCTATGGAAGAGGTGATCGATGAGGCTTAACCCTGGCTTGTCTCGTAAGTATAGGCTGCTGTACAGCAGTTTGATCTGGTTGCTGCTCACGCTGAGTGTATGGAGTTACGCACAGGTGCGCGTAGGCTTTGAGCGCTCGCTCTTTGAGGTATCCGAAGGAGAAACCGTACATCTCACTATCGTTCTCGATAAGCCAGCTGACAGCTTAGTTCGAGTTCTTTACAAAACTGAGGCTGTAACGGCGGTAGAGGAACGCAATGTTGTTCTGGCAGCAGGCGAGCTGGTTTTTCAGCCGGGAGAGACTGAGCAGCAGTTTATAGTCAGAACTATCCATGACCAGAAGTACACTGGCCCCTTGACGGCTCGAGTCAGCCTGGCTGAAGCTGAGGGGGCAAGGCTCAGTTTTCGCAGTGAAGCCAGTATCCGCATTCTCAATATTGATCCACCGACACCAGGGCTACTCGAGGACTTTGAAACGGCGCCGGATATGAGTATATCATCGGCACATAGCCTGATTGAAGTGCGTCAGGATGATCCCCTGGCTCGCCCGAACCAGGGAGTGTTTGAAAGGATGCTCCAGCTAGGTGAACCTGCCCAGTTATCACAGCGCTACCTGACCCCCGAGAATTGGCAGGGCTTTCAGGGCTTAGGTTTCTGGTTCTATGGTCAGGCCAGCGGTGAAGCAGTTACCGTGACGCTCTCGAGCGGGCGTGCTGCAGCACCACCATCTGACACCTGGGCGCTGATCTTTGAGGATACCTTTGACGCGCCAGCGGGTACGCCGCCCAACCCTGCCATTTGGAACTACGAGCTGGGAGATGGGCGCGAGTATGGCATTGTCGGCTGGGGCAACGATGAACGCCAGACCTATACCGACCTGCCTGAAAACGCCTCGCATGATGGTGAGGGGCATCTGGTGATTACTGCACTGGAGTTGCCAGAGGATAGCGACCTGCGCTGTCACTACGGCCCCTGCCGCTACAGCTCTGCCCGCATTCACACAGCTGGCAAGCTCGAGACCGCCTACGGTCGTATCGAGGCACGCCTGAAACTACCTGAGGGGCAGGGTATCTGGCCTGGCTTCTGGACACTGGGAAGCGACTTTCGCAGCGCAGGCTGGCCCACTGCTGGCGAAATTGACATTATGGAAGCGCTGGGGCACCAGCCCATGACTATTCACGGCACAATTCACGGCCCTGGCTATTCGGGAGCCGGAGGTATAGGGCGCTCATACCGGCTCAGTCAAAGCTTTGCTGAGGCGTTTCACGTATACGCGCTCGAGTGGGAACCGGATGAACTGCGCTGGTATGTCGATGAAAGCCTCTTTTCTCGCCTTCGCCCCGAGGACGTGTCTGGCCCCTGGGTCTTTGACCAGCCTTTTTTTATCATCTTTAATGTGGCGGTCGGTGGCTACTGGCCTGGCTACCCGGATGCAAGCACCAGCTTCCCGCAGCGTATGCTGATCGATTACCTGCGTATCTATGCGCTACCAGATACCAGTGAGCCCTTCAGCACATCATTTGTAGACGATACTCCTGGCTGGCGCTTTATCAGCTTGCCATTTGCAGAATTTACAAACGACATGCTTCCTGAAAAGCTGATGCTGGATGACATCTGGGGCTTTGCGCTGGATATTCCGGTGGCGACCTATCTGGACTTCATCACCCTGATTGAGCATGAGTAAGGTTATTTCATTCGGCTTAAACCAAGAATCCACAACCAAAAACAAAAAACTCTTTCATTCTGACTACTGATTACTGGTTACTGACTACTTTCTCCCATCACTCATTGCATTCAATCTTGCTTCACCAGCATGACCAGGAGGAACAATGGCTTACAACGGCTTCACTGCTCGCGAGACTGCGCGATGATTCACAACCCCATCCTGCGCGGCTTTAACCCTGACCCCAGCATCCTGCGAGTGGAGGATGATTACTATATTGCCACCTCAACCTTTGAATGGTTTCCGGGAGTGCAGATTCACCACTCGCGGGACCTCATTCACTGGCGGCTGCTCACACGTCCGCTCGAGCGGACCAGTCAGCTTGACATGCGTGGCAACCCCGATTCTGGCGGTATCTGGGCGCCCTGTCTGAGCTACAGTGACGGGCTTTTTTACCTCATCTATACGAACATGAAGACCTGGGGTACAGCGTACCGCTTTAAGGACAGCCACAACTATCTGGTCACCGCACCAGATATTCTGGGCCCCTGGTCAGAACCAATTTACTTAAACAGCAGCGGTTTTGACCCCAGCCTGTTTCATGATACGGATGGACGCAAGTGGCTCCTCAACATGCTGCATGACCACCGCAAGGGGAAAAATCAATTTGCTGGCATTGTTTTGCAGGAGTACGACGCGGCGCAACAAAAACTGGTCGCTGAGATTAGCAATATCTTTCGCGGTACCGAAATAGAGCTGACCGAAGCGCCGCATCTTTACAAAAAAGACGGCTGGTACTACCTGTTAACAGCAGAGGGTGGTACTACCTACCAGCACGCTATCACCGTGGCACGCTCACGCAATCTAACGGGTCCCTACGAAGTGCATCCAGATAATCCACTGCTCACATCTTTTGGCGATCCAGAGCTCTACCTGCAAAAGTCTGGACATGGCAGTCTGGTGGAAACACAAAGCAGCGAGTGGTATGTAGCGTTTTTATGTGGTCGCCCTCTCACACCACTAGGTAACTGCAACCTGGGGCGCGAGACGGCGCTCGAGCAAATCACCTGGTCAGCGGATGGCTGGCCGCGCCTTACAGCAGGTGGGCGCTACCCCAGAGCCTGCGTGCCAGCGCCCAACCTGCCGCCCCATCTATTTGAAAGTGAAGCAACCCGCGACGACTTTGACAGTTCAGAATTAAGCGTTCACTGGCAAACACCCCGAATTCCCATAACTTCAGATTGGCTGTCGCTTACGGAGCGCTCAGGCTACCTGCGGCTTTACGGTAGAGAATCACTGGCTTCACGCCATCAGCCAAGCATTCTGGCGCGACGCCTGCAGTCGCAGCATGCGGTCGCCGAGACAATGCTCGAGTTCTCCCCTGAAGACTTTCAGCAAATGGCAGGTCTTGTGGCCTACTATCACAGTGACAACTGGGTGTATTTGCGCCTCAGCCGCGATGAGACACTCGGCAATACCCTCAGTATCCTCAGCTACGACAATCGGTACTACGACGAGCCACTACCCGAAGAGCTGCCCCTGGGCGAAGTCACGCAGGTTTACCTGCGGCTGACCTTTGACGGGCCAGGCTTTTTCTTTGAGTATGCACTCAGCGAAGGTGACTGGCAGCGCATCGGCCCAGACTTTGAGGCAGGTAAACTTTCCGATGACTACTGTCAAGGCTTGAGTTTTACAGGTACATTTATCGGGCTGTGCGCGCAGGACTTAAGTGGCAGGCGCAAGCACGCAGACTTTGATTACTTCAGCTACACAGAAAGGTCACAATGATGTGGTTTAGACTCCTGATGCTCGGCTGGCTGATATCCGGCTTTGCCCTGGCACAACTCCCCTACCAGAACCCGAACCTCTCTGTTTCTGAACGGGTGACTGATTTGCTTAACCGAATGACTCTCGAGGAAAAAATCGGCCAGATGACGCAAATTAACGTGACCCGCCTGATGGGCAACGGTGAGTGGGACGCTGGCCCACTCAATCCCATATGGCTCGAGCGTGCCTTTGAGGAACATCACGTTGGCTCAGTACTATCGGGAGGTGGCGCTGCACCCGTGCCCAATACCCCACGTAACTGGGCAGTTTTAAGCAATGAGCTTCAGGACTATAACCGCAACTTCAGCCGCCTCGGCATTCCCCTGCTGTATGGCATTGACGCTGTTCACGGACACAATAACGTCCTGGGAGCAACCATCTATCCCCACAATATCGGTCTGGCAGCTAGTTGGAACCCGGAGCTGGTGCGCATGGTGGCCGAGCGGGTTGCTGAGGACATGCTGGCAGTCGGCACGCCCTGGACCTTTGCACCCGTAGCCGATGTTGGGCGTGACCCGCGCTGGGGACGCTTTTATGAGACCTTTGGTGAAGATCCGCTGCTGGTAGCAAACCTGACGTTTGCCAGTGTCGAAGGCTTTGAGACATCCGGCAGGGTGAGTGCCACGGTCAAACACTTTATTGGCTATGGGCAGCCTTTGGTCGGCTTTGACCGGAGCCCAGCTTTTCTTGACATGCGCAGCCTGCGCAGCATTCACCTGCCAGCCTTTGAAGCAGGTATTGCTGCTGGCGCTGGCGCAGTGATGGCGAACAGTGGCTCACTGAACAGCATTCCAGTCCATGCTTCTGGCGAACTGCTCACTGACTTATTGCGCTCAGAACTTGTTTTTACAGGCGTTCTGGTCTCCGATTGGGAAGATATTCTTAAACTCGTCACCGTTCACAAGGTTGCAGCAAACTTTGCCGATGCTGTCGCCATGAGCATAGGCGCAGGTATCGATATGTATATGGTGCCACATGATATCGAGACGTTTACCACCACCTTGCTTGATCTGGTCACCGCCGGAGAGGTCAGCGAAGACCGGATTAATGAAGCCGTCAGCCGTATTCTGAGCCTCAAGTTCAGGCTGGGTCTGTTTGAAGAGTCTTCGGTCGATGCCGATGCCGCCGCTGCGATCATCATTGAAACGGAGCGCAGCCTCGCCAAACAGGCAGCACTCGAGTCCATCACCCTACTCGAGCGAGGTGAACTGCCCCTGCAATCGGGCAATCTTCTGGTTGTCGGTCCGAGCGCCGATAACCTTGCCAATCAGATGGGTGGCTGGACCATTGGCTGGCAAGGCATGCCTGATCCCAATCAGACGCCTCCAGGGCTAAGCATCCTGGAAGCGCTCGAGCAGACCGCACCCGAAACCCTCGAGGTGCACTATCTTGAAAACTACCGGAATCAAGACGCTCTAACGGCTGCCATTGCCGAATCAGACTATCTTTTGCTCATCCTGGGCGAACCGCCCTATGCCGAGCAGGAAGGCGACAGTGCTACCCTTGGTCTCTCCACAGACCAGCTCGAGCTCCTGCGCATTGCCAGTTTCAGTGGTGTACCCACGGGTTTGATTCTGGTAGCAGGGCGTCCCCTCATCATTCCCGAAGATATCTGGTTACGACTGGATAGTTTTATCATGGCCTACCTGCCTGGCAGCGAAGGAGGCAGCGCTGTGGCTGATATCGTCTATGGACGGGCTAATCCGAGTGGCAGATTGCCCTTTAGCTGGCCCAAACATGCGGGTCAACTGCCCCTGACCTATGACGTGTATCCAGGCAGCCCCTATGACCCACTCTATTCATTTGGTTACGGACTTGGCTACAGTAATTTCAGTTACGCCAACCTCAGTGCCGCGCTGCATCAGGATGAGATCGTCGTCAGTATCAATCTGGCAAACTTAGGTAGGGTGGCTGGTGCCGACGTGGCTCAACTCTACCTGAGTCGGCCTCCGGTGGGTGTGTTAAGCCCCGAGCGGCAACTGATTGCCTTTGAGCGCGTTTGGCTCGAGCCTGGTGAGTCCCGTTCCATTGAGCTAAGTATTCCCTTGCAACGTCTTGCTGTGATACCTGGTGATATCAGTGGAACGAGCGAGAAAATCCTGTCAGGTAGCTATACCCTTCACCTGGGCAACCAAAGTGTTAGGGTCAGCCTTCCCTAACGGTTAACCATCAGAGGCAAGGGATCGATGGCCGTCCACCTACAGGACGCTACATCCCCTGAATACAGCCCAAAGTGCAGGTGCGGTGGGGTGGTGCGAGCATTGCCGGTATTGCCCACATAACCCAAGAGGGTCTCAGGGGTCACAAACTGTCCCTCGCGTAACTCTTCGGCAAAGGTCTGCAAGTGTGCGTAGTAGTAGCGCACACCTCCCCGACCCACGACTGTGACTACATTGCCACCCAGTGGCGCGTAGCCGATGCGGTAAACATAGCCCTCAGTTGCCGAGAAAATCTCGGTGCCTGCCGGGGCAAAAATATCCTGACCCTCATGCAAACGACCACCCCCACGTGGCGCACCCCAGGTATCAGCCACCTGAGCCACGCGCACGCCCGCTACCGGCATGAGCAGTTCTATGTCAGGCTCGCCTGGCAACGCAGTGAGATAGGCAGGCAGCACTATGCGGTAGGCAGCGCGGCGTTCAAGCTCGAGCCGCTGCTCTTCCGAAGTCGGCACAGTGGGATTTTCGGGTGCAGGACATTCAAAGGGCACAAAATCTGCACCATCCGGAAAAACCTGGACAGCACCGAAACTGAGCACGGTGCCAAACGCAATGAGGATAAGAATCATAGGCTTCATATGCTCTAGCCTATCTCAGAAAAGCCAGGAAAACTATGAGCCTGGCTGAAAAATGACTTCATACCAGCACAGCCTCCCACAAATCGTCCTTCACATCGGCATGCTGAGAAGAAGCCCAGTCATCTGCTTTTTGCAATGAGATATAGCGACTCCTGGCATGCGCTCAGGACGACAAATAAGACACATAAGTGCAACACTTATACCGGTTCCGGACAAATCATTGGAGTTATCCCAATGATTTGTCCCGAGCAGGGCAAGCAGGAAGCGGGGATTGCTTTTCAATTCTTTTAGCAATCTATCGGGCACGGTATTACGTGGCATTGGACTTGCTGGCTCATGATCTTATACCAAATTAACCTAAACACTTATGTATGAAATCCCGTGCAGAAAAGCTTTTCTTAGTATCTGATAGATAAGTGATCATCTTTATTCCGTATTACCTCATGAGCCAAGTCACTTTCAGTACGTCACTAGCCATGACCTTAGGGTACTCTTCTTAGCGTCAGTGACGCAATGTCTGTTTGACCCAGCAATTCCTGATACAGGCTTGCTGGGTCGACACGAATTCCGTGGCGCTTAAAAGATTTACAAAGTGACGTGACATCTTGCAGAATAAGTTCTTTAGCATTGGGGCTTTCCGCAATCTCATTCATTTGTGGAAAATCAATAACCACAATACGCCCCTGCCACCACAACAGGTTATAGGTGGAAAAGTCACCGTGGATCTTGCCCAGTTTTAGCAAGGCCCTATAGAGCTGTAAACTCTGCTGCCAGGCACTCTCAGCCTCCTCAGCACTCAGCCGAAGATCAGACAGCCTGGGCGCGGGCATGGTTTCATCCCCGATAAGCTCCATGAGCACCACTGAGCCAGCCATCACCAGATCGTCACTATCAGGGCCGATCATGGGTTTGGGAACAGCGATACCTGCACGGTAAAGCTGCCAAAGTTGCAGGTACTCGTGCAGCACCCACATGGCCTGCTGAGCATGTAGACCGTTCAAGCTCCGCTGGTTGATCGCCTTTTTAATCCGGGCATCGGCTACAAAACGCCCATTACGGTAGCGCTGGTCAGCTTTGAAAGAGCGCACCGTCAGATCCCGATAGATTTTGACGGCCAATAAGCCCTCGGGCCCTTCACCCAGATACACCGTAGCTTCCTTGCCACTTTTCAGCTCGGCATCTATACTCAGCAAAAAGCCCCGCTCATAGAGCGTCTGCAAGGCAGGCTGAGCAAAGACTTCCTCTTTAGCACTCCCCGTTGCTGCATACAGTTGCGCCACACGCTGGCGACCTTTGGGTTTGCGTCTGTCCTTACGTTTACTAAAGCGCTCCACAGAGGCTTCATCCAACTTACGTATTCGTTTCAAACATGATCCCTTCAGAATAGGCAATCTGCGACACCCAAAAAGGGTGCGCTAGAGCTATCAGCCCAACCTGTGACCAAAATACTTTTTGGCGGCAGATAGGCACTGAAATCATACTTCTTGCTTGTGCTGCGGGAAATCAGACTCGCCACACAAGGTCACGTGATGTAGCCAAAGATTGTCTTTTCATAAGCATCACCTCCCTTGGCGATGCTTCAGTATGCCGGACGATTAGGCCGCATGTCAAATAATTGATCTGTCTCAGTTTGAAAAGATAATGATTTGCAAACAGACACAATACCTGAAATGTGGAAGCTAAACCTTTATACTTGCGTATTGTGTTTAGTCTGATTGCAGAAGACCTTGCAAATTTCGAGCAGCGACTCGCAGCTGAGCTGCGTTCTGACGTAGCATTTATCGAAGCTATTGGTGATGATCTGGTAACAGCAGGGGGCAAACGCCTCAGACCCAGCCTGTCCTTTCTGGCAGGTAAACTCTTAGCTGCACCGCCAGAAGCTGCCATGCGGGCGGCCTTAGCTGTAGAACTCCTACACTCGGCTTCCCTGCTACATGATGACCTAATCGATGATGCAGATACCCGCCGAGGCAAGGAAGCTGCCTTTCGGCGCTATGGCAATATAGTGAGCGTGATGTCCGGGGATTACATGCTAGCCAGGGTACTGGGTTTACTGGCTGACGCCGATAATGCTGCTTTTACCAGGCTTATGTCTAGTACCGCAGCACAGATTTGCGAAGGGGAAGTATTACAGTTTCAAACTGCCACGCTGGAAACCTTTTCTTTTGATAACTACTTCCGCATTATCGAAGGCAAAACAGCCATTCTTATTGCTACAGCGCTCGAGGGTGTCGCCCTGATGGCCAATGCCCGAGAGGAGGAGCGCCTGGCTCTTCGCAACTTTGGCCTGGCTTATGGACGTGCTTTTCAAATGCAGGATGACTATCTTGATCTACTCGGTGATGAAACCACGCTAGGCAAGCCGGTGGGTGGTGACCTTCGGGAAGGCAAGGCAACTTATCCTGTTCTGCTGCTTTTTGAAGCGCAGGTAGAAGAGGCTAGGGCCATCCTGCGGCGGCATGCCACACACAAGGGTGATGTAGAGCGTATGGTAGCTCTGATTAAACAATATGAGGCAGATAAGCAAAGTCGTAGGCGGATTGTTCAGGAAGCGCAAGCCGCTATTGCTGCCCTCAGTGTATTCCCCTCCTGTGAAGCAAAAGAGCAGCTAATTTCGCTGGCGGAGCAAGAAATCCAACGGACTACCTGAGTCAAGCTCAAGACACAAGCATTTGTCCAGGTACGTATAGAGCTACCAAACCATCTGCTTGTGGGTTAAACTCGGCGTCATGTCACATATCTATGATGCTTTAACTGCCGCCACACTCCGCCAAAAAGCCTGTCTGAAATGGCATAAGTACCCCGAAGACGTGCTACCCCTGTGGGTTGCAGATATGGATTTTCCCGTTGCTGCGGAAATCAAGGCAGGTGTTGAGGCATTTTTAGCCTCGGATGACTTTGGCTACCCTTCACCTAGCGGCATACCGGGGCTGAAGGACGCTGTAATTACGCGGATGAAGTCACAGTACAACTGGGAACTCGAGCCCGACCATATCATGCCGATTAACGGTATTGTGCCAGGCCTGTTTTTAGGTGTGGAAGCGCTCAGCAGTATAGGTGATGAAGTCCTGATGCAGTCTCCCATCTATGGACCCTTTATGATGGCCGTTAAGGAAACCCAGCGCACACCCCGCTACCATCCACTTATACACGATGGGCAACACTGGCGCATTGATTTTGAGACGCTAGACGGTATGGTAACTCCTGCGACACGCGTATTTATGCTGTGCAGCCCGCAAAATCCGGTGGGTCGGGTTTTCAGCAGACAAGAACTCGAGCAACTCGCCGACTTTGTCCTCAGGCACCGCCTGTGGGTGGTTTCTGATGAACTGCATGCCGATTTACTGTTCTCTGGCCATAAGCATATTCCTTTTGCCTCACTGGACAAGGAAATCGCCGCACGTACCCTGACACTTTTTGGACCAACAAAAGCCTTTAACATTGCCGGATTCAAAGCAGGCTTTGCCGTCTCACAAAATCCAGACCTGTTAAAGCGTGTCCAGCAGGTTGCCACAGGCCATGTCGGCGCACCCAATGTGCTGGCCCAGGCGGCAACTCTGGCTGCCTACCGCCACGGAGAAACCTGGCTTATAGATACTCTGGCGTATATCGAAAACAATCGTGACTTTGTGGCGTCGTTTATCAGTGAGAAGCTACCGCGCGTCAGGTTCAGCAAACCCGAAGGCACTTACTTAGCCTGGCTGGACTTTCGAGACTATGGGCTGGAGGATGTCGAGGCGTTCATGCTCGAGCACGCCCGCGTCGCGCTGAATAATGGTGCCTGGTTCGGGCCAGGTGGCGAAGGCTTTGGACGACTCAATATGGCAACCTCCAGAGGCATTTTGCAGGAAGCACTGAGCCGTATACACAGCGCCCTACGTGAGCTTTAATCCCTTACCTGAAACACTCGCCACCTGCCAGTTGTGCCCACGCCTGGTGGCACACCGCCAGGCTGTGGCCCAAAAGCGCAGTATGCCCCGGCGAGAGTATGCAAATGAGATCTACTGGGGCAAACCGGTGCCCGGATTTGGCGACCCTAAGGCGCGCATCCTGCTTCTGGGGCTGGCACCCGGAGCGCACGGCAGCAACCGCACGGGTCGCATGTTCACAGGCGATGCCAGCGGGGCTTTTTTATTTCCGGCGCTCTACCGCGCTGGCCTTGCTAGTCAGGCAGACTCGAGCCAGCCTAAGGGTCGTCTTAACCTCAGCAACCTTTGGATTACGGCTGTATGCCGCTGTGTCCCACCTGGCAATAAACCCCTGCGCTCGGAACTGACCAACTGCCGAACATGGCTACATTATGATCTTGGCAACCTGCCCCATTTACGAGTCATTCTGGCCTTGGGCAAAATCGCTCATGACGCTTACCTGGATATGCTGATAGCCCAGGGTCTCAAGCTGCGCAAAGCCGACTATTCCTTCAGCCACGGTTCGCTTCATAAACTCCCCAAGGCACTGCCCCTACTGAGCAGCTACCATGTCAGCTATCAGAACACCAATACTGGCCGCCTTACTGCTGCCATGTTTGATGACATACTCCTTAAAGCCAAGCACTTAGCCAGCGCAGCATGAAAGCTGCGCTATACTAGCCAGGTATGTTGCGCATAAGCCTTGTACTACTTAGGCTGCCCCTGGTTAGCCTGCTATTGGGTGGCCTGCTGCTGAGCGGCTGCCTGGACCGACAGGATGCCATGGCACCCATTATCGCCATTTATGACCCACCCAGTGGCACGGTACAAAGCCTCAGCACCCCTAATGTCTTTGGCTATGTCATGGATGACGTAGGTATTCGCTCTATCAAAGTTGACCAGGTGGATTTGCTCGAGGCACCTGCCTACGCTTCTGAACGAGGTAAAAAACTCATTCAGTTCGGTTTTCGCCTGGCCGAAGGCCAGGAAGGTGATTTCTCTGCCACCATCACAGCAGAAGATGTCAATGGACGCACCACCACGATGGCCTACGTTCTGCAAATTGACCAGACACCACCCACCATCGAACTGTTCGATGTAAGCCGCGTTAGCGGTAATCGGCTAAGGATTTCAGGCATCGCCCGTGACAACATAGCTGTCAAGAGTATCGAGGTTGCGGGTGTTGTGGTGCCGTTTTTTCCTTCAACCGAGCAAGCATTTAACCTGGATGTGGATATTACAGACAACATGCAGATTGTGGTAACCGACGAGGCAGGCAACCGCACAGTTCAGCAGCTAAACCCCTAGCTCTTTGTGGGAAGATCCATCAGCTTAATCATTCCCTGCACTTGGTCATATAAACCACAGAGCTGACCTGGAGACACAGTCATGACACTGGAGATACAAAAAGACCTTCCAACACCCACAAAGCTTATCCGCAGCAGTGATTTACTAGGTGGCCTGGCTGCGCAGCGCAGCCTTTCACTCGAGCAAAGCCATGGCAATGGTGACTTGATCAAGCTGCTGGATATCCTGGGCATTGCTGGGCCCTTCAAGGTAAAAAGTCCCTGGGAACTGGAAGATGCCGAAGGGCGGCATCTCATTCATGCAGGCGGCTACGCCAGCATGCCCTTTGGTGAAAGGTATCCGCCACTGATCGGGTTTGTTCAGGCCTTTCTCGAGCAGAGTCGCAGCATGGCTTTTCCGCAACAGTCTGCTTCGGACTGGCGCGCCGCTCTGGAATACAATCTTATTGCACTCCTGGCACAGGATGCTCCCAGTCACAGCGACTCGCAGGTCTTTTTTTCCAACAGCGGCGCTGAAGCCGTGGAAGCTGCGCTCAAGTTTGCCAAGGCAGCGCGGCCTGAAGCGCCCAACATCATCAATTTCAGTCGCGCCTATCATGGAAAAACCTTTGGCGCGCTGAGCCTCACCCCCAATGAGGAGTACCAGGCACTGTTTCGGCCCCTGATACCCAATATTCACACGCTGCCCTACGGCGACTTGCCCGCACTCGAGCAAAGTCTCTACACACTAGGCCCCAAAACCATCTGCGCTATCATTCTCGAACCCATCCAGGGTGAAGGGGGCGTCATCACACCAGCCTCCGGGTTTTTGCCCGGGGTGCAGGTACTTGCCCAAAAGTACGGTATCACGGTGATTGCTGACGAAGTCCAGAGTGGCTTAGGGCGCACCGGCTACTGGTTTGCCAGCCTGGCAGGCGGGCTCGAGCCAGATATCATCACCCTGGCCAAGCCCTTAGGCGGTGGTCTGGTTCCGGTAGGTGCGACCATTGCCCGCAAATGGATCGTGGGAAAGATGCTGGGTGGCCTTGAGAGCAAGCGCCACTCCAATACCTTTGGCGGCGGCTCGCTGGCGATGGCCGTAGGCCTGAAATCAATTGAGCTGATTCAGGACGAAGGCTTACTGCCTAAAGTCCGCACAGACGGTCACAGGGGCCTGGAACGTCTCAAGGCTATTCAGGAACGTTTTCCGGGCTATATTCGCGAGGTACGTGGGGCGGGTATGCTCTTTGCGCTGCAACTGCGTCATGTTATCAAGCCTGCCCTGCTGGGCGGACAACAAGAACTGGCAGCGCAGTTTGGTACAGCGCTGGCGCTACGCACCATGCACCAGCACGGACTCCATGTCTGTTTCACGCTGAACTCGAGTCAGGTTATTCGGCTGACGCCTGCGCTCAACATGCCCCCTGATATCTTTGATGAGATGTTAAGCCGCGTTGAAAAGGCTGCCACTGCCCACAAGAACGCCTGGCTGATGCTACCGAAAACCCCGCTGATTCGCCTGCTGAAACTGGCTGGCATGGCACT
>CAZZPQ010000038.1:0-21964 GCA_964655595.1 uncultured bacterium | reverse complement strand
AGCCAATTTATCGGGCTCGGTATTCGGTGGTGGTATCATCTTGACTGCTGTAATGCCAGCAGCCATTCGTTACTGCCTTTTGCTATGCAAAACCTCGCTATCATCAAAAGGATAGAGCGGCTGACTTTGATCCATTACCATGTTTTGTCTGTAGTAATCCACGATGGACTCGGCCAGATCCCGGGTTTGTTTCTGCAACTCTAGTGCTTTACAGCGCTCCTCAATTTGCCGGATAGTGTCGGGCTGCTGTTGGTACTGACTTATGACAGTCATGAGTTGTTCTGCTGTCGGACAGTAGCTGCCCAGCCCACTGTCCACGATGAAATCCCGAACGCCCTGTTCATTAAGCCCTGCAAAGCTGGTGATGAGTACCGGGCGACCCACGGCCAGCGCTTCATAGACGGAGGCAGGCCCTGCCTTGGCAACAACCAGGTCACTAGCGGCCAGATAGCTTGCCATGTTGTCTACATAGCCAAGGGCACGCAACTTGCTGCACTGGAGTGTCCCCAGATCCTGACGTAAGACCTCATTACGTCCGCAGATGACGACAAACATGATATCTGGTAACTGCGTACTGAGTTGCCTGACCAGCGTCAGGGGATTACCGCCAATGCCTTCACCTCCCAGTGAAACAAGTATGGTAAAGCGCTCATCAAGTCCCAGCTCGGCACGCGCAGTTTGTCGACCTGGTGGATTAAGACAGCTTTGCTGAATGGGATAACCGACCGTTTTTAGCCTGTTGGCGGGCACACCCATTCGCTTAAGGCGCTCTGTGGTGGCGGTATTGGGTGTAAGAATCAGCTCGGCCTCGGGTTCAGCCCAGTAAGCGCTGATGTTGTGGGGTTCGGTGGCAAAGGTCAATACTGGCACGCGCAGACCGTGACGCTTTTGGGCCTGAACCAGGCCAGTGGTGATGAGACCATGATTTGAAATGACCAGATCGGGTTGCCGAATACGCAGGTCACTGCTGGCAAGGTTGCTGAACTCCCGCAGCATGAAGTGCTGCACCTGTCTGCTCAGCGCTGGTAGGCTATCGATGAGGCGCTGACCCAGGCGCGCACTCACAGGAAAGCGCAGCGCCTGTTTCCAGAGATGTTTGTGCTGCTGATCAAAGCGTCTGGGGCCAATCTCATGCATGTAGTCCAAAATGCTGATTTCAAACTGATTCGGGTACTGGGCTTCAATGGCCTGCGCCATCGCCTTGGCACTGGCAATATGCCCACCCCCTGCTGCGATAGTCGCAAAAAGAAGCTGGGGACGCTGTGAGGATGAAGGGGTCATGGTAGACAGTTTACTCGAGCAGGCTTGCCAGATGCCTGACAATCTCGAGCGATTCCTCAAAGGTGCGCCTTGATGGTGGTAGCCCAGTCTTGGGAAGCGAAAGTAAAGCCTCGAGATTCTCTGGCAGTCGGCGCATGTCTCCAGCCAGAAACCGGAATCGGGGATTTTGAAGAGCGTAAGCGGCATTGCCTTTTTCCTGAGAGCCAACTTCATGGGTAATGATGGCGGGTACTTCTAGTAGCTCGATTTCTGCAATTGAGAGAGAGCCAGCCTTTGTAAGGACGACATCGGCATGCCTTAGATAATTCTGCATGTCTTGAACAAACTCAAGCACGACCACCGCTGGTCGGCCGGCATATTCACTACGTAATTTTTCAGCAATCCCTCTATCTTTACCACAGACGACAATCACTTGCAGCTGATATTGGGCAAGCTGCGCAATTGCTGCTGTCTGAGCACCTGTAGCCAGACCACCACCGGTTACAACAATGGTTTTGACACTTGGATTGAGCTGATGACGGACAAACAGCTCTTCTTTAGGCATAATATGCCGCAAGCTTGGGCGAAGCGGAAAGAGTGGTTCAGTGATGCGCTCAGCAGATACACCAAACATCTGCAGTCTGTCACTGGACTCTTTGGTAGGACTTATCGTCAGCGCGGCATCCGGGTCTGCCCAGCCACGAGCGAAGCTGACAAGGTCTGTGAGTACCACCGCACAAGCCGTCTTCATACCCTTGTGCCGTAGCGCTGCTAGTGTCATGGTTGTGTACGGATGCAAAGAGACAATGAGCTCAGCTGGATGTTGCTCAAAAAAGCGCTCATAAGGTGTCAGTGTGCGGTGCAGGATGAGCCGCTTTAGTAAGTAATAGGGTAAACCTATATCGCTGATGATATTAAACCAAGTGTTCAGCTCACGCAAGAAAGCTGTCTGGGATACAAATTTCAATGAAGCATTTGAGTCACCCCAGGGGGCTGGGTCTGCCACCTTAAACAGATCGACTGCTACAACTTCATAGCTTTCGCCGTAGACCAGCGCAAAGGCTTCCTTTAGCGCCCTGGCTGCTGAAGCATGACCGCCGCCCACATCACCATAGACCAGCAAAACCTTCCTCTTGCTCATAGCCAGCCCTGCTTTTTGTACCACACTGCGGTTTCGCGTAAACCGTCTGCTAGCGTAATTCCTGCTTGCCAGTCGAAGGCGTCCCTAAATGCTGTGGTGTCACAGGTATAGCTGTAATAGGCCAAAGACTTTGCGCGGCGGCGGTCAAGCTTGGGTGCTTGCTTGAGCAGTTTAGCCACTACTTCTGAAGTGTAGGCAACTCCCAAGAATATCTCTTTGGGAATGTGGATAACGCTCAATCTGCGGTTCAAGGAGGTTTCAATCAGCTGAGCCATCTCTTGCCAGGAATAGGTCTGAGGTGCGGATATGGCGAAAGGACCCGGTACGGCGCGGCTCCTGATGCTTGCCCAGACAGCCTCGGCGACATCGCGCCCGTGCACGGGCTGTAGCCGAGCACGGGTGGCGGGCACAGGCAAAAAGCCATAGTTGGCCAGCCTGAAGAGGCTAAGCAAATCAGTATCTCTGGGGCCATAGACGCCTGCTGGGCGCAGCAAAACCACCTCAATATCACCACTTAGGCTGCGAAGCAGCTGCTCTGCAGCGAGTTTGCTTTTGCCGTAAGCACTGACTGCTGTAGTGAAGCCGTCTGGGCCTCGAGCCTCTAAGCTGCTGATATAGATAAAGCGCGAAACTCCTGCACGAATGGCTGCTTGCGCAAGTCGCTCTGTCGAATAGGTATTGACCTCAAAAAACTCGAGCTCATCTCTGGCTCGGGTAAGACCCGCATTGTGCACGATTACATCGATACCCTCGCAAGCCTTCTGGAGAGATGGTTCATCGGAAAAGTCTACTATCCTATTTTCGGTGTCAAGATGCGCTAGCCACTTCAGCGAGCTGGTTTGCCTCAGTGTGCAGCGCAAGCTCAAGCCCTGCTGTACCAAGACCTCGGCAATATGGCTACCCAGAAACCCCGTTGCACCAGTGAGGAGGACTCGAGTCATGGTCGCTAGACTAGCATGAAGCCTCTTTACCCAGGTATTCAACTTGACTTAAGTGTTCAACTGGGAGCCAAAGCCCGCTTTGGCTTTGATGAGCGTCATTAGCTGGTTCTGCGCCTGAGCAGTTTGCCGCGGCCGACCTCGCCGACAAACTGACCCTCTCGGGCTGCGACCTTACCGCGCACTGTAACGACGCTAGGGCGACCGTCGATTTCCATACCGTCAAAGGGGCTGTAGTCATTATTGGCATGGTGGCTTTCATTGGAAATCCTACCGCGGTAGCTGGGATCATAAATGACCAGATCAGCATCTTTGCCGACGGCAATCTGCCCCTTGGATTCCAGACCGAATAACCTGGCGACTCGAGTGGAAGCGGCATCTACAAAGCGGTGAATATCCAGATTGCCACGGGACACGCCGTAGGTATAGAGCAGGTTGATGCGGTCTTCGATGGCGGGCATACCGTTGGGGATTTTGCTAAAGTCACCGATTCCCATAGCTTTCTGTTCGATATCAAAAGGGCAGTGATCGGTAGCGACCGTGTCAATAAACCCTTGTGCCAGTGCGTCCCAGAGGACTTTCTGATTGGCTTTATCGCGCAGTGGGGGAGACATCACAAACTTAGCGCCTTCGTGGTTGGGGCGCTCAGCATAGCTCTTATCCAGCATAAAGTGTGGAATCACTGATTCGATAAAAAGTGGGATGCCCCTGGCTTTGGCTGCCATCGCTTCACTCAGCGCTGCCGCGCAGCTTAAATGAACAACGTAGCCAGTTGCTCCAGTCGTCTCTAGAAAGGTGGCAAAGCGTCTGGTTCCCTCGGCTTCGACGCTCTCCGGACGGCTCGGTTCGTGCCATTCGGGGCCAGTTTTGCCCGCCGCCAATAAGGACTGCTGAAGTTGCGCTACCAGTTCGGCGTTTTCACAGTGTGCGGTGACGATGACACCCAGCTCCTTGGCCAGTTGCAAGGTTTTGTACATTTCTTCGTCGCTAACGCCAAAGAAGTTTTTGTAAGACAGGAAGATCTTGAATGAGGTGATGCCTTCGGCGACAATATCGCGCAGTTGTTGCTCGGTTACATCATCAAACTTGCTCACTCCCATGTGAAAGCTGTAGTCGCAGGCGCTGTTACCCTCGGCTTTTGCCTTCCAGAGCTGGTAGCCTTCCAAGGCATCATCCAGTCTCGAGGGGCAGCACATCTCTATAAATGAGGTCGTGCCACCAATGAGTGCAGCTTTGCTGGCAGTTTCGTGACTGTCCTTGGCAAAAGTTGCCATAAAGGGCAGGTAGACGTGCACATGGGGGTCGATAAAGCCGGGGAAGACGTACTTGCCACTAGCGTCGATAACTTCGGTGTTATCGGGAACCCCTAAGACTTGTCCGATTTGCGTGATGGTTTCGTTCTCGATGTAAATATCAGCTCGGTAGCGAGACTCTGCGGTGATGATGTCGCCGTTTTTAATAAGCAAGCTCATACTATCCTCCTGTGGTTTAACCAGCTATTGTAGCTCTATCCTATCATTTGGCGTCTGATATTTTGCAGCCCCTCGGCTATGCACTTGCCTTGGAAAAGACTGTTGCCGCTAAATCATGCTGCCATGCTCGAGTTGTAGCTTGGTCTGCGCGAGTGACGTGCAGGCTGGCAAGGGAGTGTTGGTTCTAAGGTAAACTAATGCATGTCACTACTCAATCCACAACGCACGATAGCCGAACTCAAAGAGCTCCGTGAACTGACTGGCGACGCGCATGGAGCACAACGTGTTGCCTGGACCGATACCTGGCTGAAGTCCCGGGCCTGGTTTAAGGAAAAGCTCGAGGGTCTCCCTGTGACTCTCGAGATGGACGCGGCGGGCAATAACTGGGTCACACTAGCAGGTGAATCGGAAAAAACCCTTGTTATTGGCGGGCATCTGGACTCCGTTCCTAATGGCGGTTGGCTGGATGGTTGCCTGAATCTGTTAGCTGGTCTCGAAGTCATGCGGCATATTGCTGCACAAACAAATAATAAGCCACCTGTGACACTGCGCCTGGTTGATTGGGCAGATGAAGAGGGTGCGCGTTTTGGTCGCAGCTTGCTGGGCTCGAGTGCCTTTTCTGGAACGCTGGAAGTTGGTGCCGAGCGCGACAGGTTGGATAAAGACGGGATTCGGCTGGAGGATGCTCTAAGGCGCTGTGGTGTCGAAATGGACAGGATGCTGGAGGCGCAAGAGGAGCAACGTAACATCGCAGCCTATCTCGAGTTGCATGTTGAGCAGGGGCCGGTGCTCCTGGATATGGACCTGCCACTGGGTGTTGTTTTGGGTACGTTTGGGGTAGAGCGTAACGCATTTAAGTTCACAGGTCAGGCCGCTCACTCTGGTTCGACCCCGATGCACAAACGGCGAGACGCGTTTTTGGCTGCGGGCAAGATGGCGCAGGAGATTTACGCCATAACCGATCGGCACGGAGGGGTTTGTACCATTGGTAGTTGCATCACCAAGCCAGGCATTGTTACATCTGTGGTAGCAGAGTGTGATATTACGCTGGATCAGCGACATCTGGACGCTGCTTCCCTGGCTGCCATGTGGCAAGAGGCTCAGGAGGCTGCTGAGCGCTTTGCTGATGAAGGTCAGGTAGCGGTTGAGACGAGCACCATCTGGCGGATTCACCCGATTCTCTTTCATGAAGCGCTGATTGAGTTTTGTGATGAAGCTATCACAGAGACCTGTGGAGTTAGTCACCGCTTGCCCAGTGGCCCACTGCACGACGCTGCTGAAGTGGCAAGGGCGGGTATTCCAACTGTGATGATGTTTGCCCAAAGCCTGCATGGCATCTCGCACAACAAAATTGAAGATACCAAAGAAGAGCATATTGAGATGGCGGTCATGGCTATGGATAAACTGGCCTCAAAGGTGATGCGCTGGATTGAGCAGTCTTATACCAGTTCCGGATAAATCGTTGGGTTTATCCCAATGATTTATCCCGAGCAGGGCGAGTAAGAAGCGGGGAAATGCTTTTCAAATCCGTAATCAATTTATCGGGCTCCGTATTAATCCTTTTCCTTGTCGTTTACCAGAGCGCTCAGTACTGCATTGATGATCGAAAAGACCAGTGCGCCCAGTAAGGCACCACCAAAACCCGTGACATTCAGCGGCGTAAGGCTGGCGACAATGCTGATGGCTAAAGCGTTGACAACCAGCAAAAAAAGCCCAAAGGTAATGAGTGTGAGGGGTAATGTCAGAACAACCATGATAGGGCGTACAATAGCGTTCACCAGACCCAGTACCAGGGCAGTAAAGAGTATCGACACGACAGTTGGATCTTGAAAGAATAAACCGACACCTAGCAGGGTCGTCAGATATAAAGCGGCAGCACTCAGTAACCAGCGGGCAAAAAAGCTCATGCGTGTAGTCTAGCTTAAGGGTGAGAAGGTCGGCATCCCCAAAAAGTAGGAAAATTCGCAATTGGGGCACCCGCTTTTTACCAGATGCCTGATAGCCTTATACCTATGAGTCGGATTCCTGCATTAATACTCACCCAGCACAATTCAGGTAACGTCCCCTTTAACATCTTGGCAGATATGCTCGGAGACGAAGTTCATAACGCCAAAAGGCGTGAGACGTTTCTAGATTACCTTTATCATGAAGGTGACCCCTATACCGATGCACTTTTTTACTGTGAAGATGCCAGTCATATTCATGCGCTTACCTCACGCTTTGTGGTGGACCTGAATCGGCGACGCGATGAAGGTGGACTGAATGGTGTCATTAAGGTGACGGATTTCAGTGGCAGACCTTTGTACCGTGAAGACTTTCGCTTTACTGAAAAGCGCATAGAAGAGAGGCTTAAGCGGTACTACGACCCTTTTCATGAGACTGTTAACAGGATGCTTGCCAAGGAGGATATTGACTTTTTTGTCGATGGTCACGCTATGACGAGTAAGGGGCCGAATATTGGCCCCGATACAGGTAAGCCGCGTCCCGCCTTATGTGTTATGACTGGAGGAGATAAGCAAGGAGAGCCACTGGACACACATACCAGCCTTTGTGCATCCCAGGCCAGGCTGGTGGTTGACTTGCTGTGGCAGTATTTTGGCGATATCATCAAAGACTCGGATGCACCAGATAGTATTTTGCTTAATGATCCTTTTGGCGCGGGAGGTACGATTCAGCGACTTAGCAATCCCCACTGGCCCAGCCACAAAGCGGGTTTTGGTATAGAGATTAACAAGTCGCTGTACATGGAGAGTTGTCATGGGCAGGATGTACCTATTGAAGGCCGTATAGCCTTGTTAAATACACGCTTTCAGGCATTTATGGCGGCTTTTGCGCAGCAGTTTTCCTTTAGTCCAGATTGATGGCACTTCCACGAAAAATCCTTCAAAGTCTCAGCGCGTCGTGCCAGCTTCCTTTTTGTTCAAGGAAGCTTTCAAAGGTAGGCAGCTTCTCAAAACGCAGAATATCCACCAGTTGCAAACGTTGACCACTAAGCAGACAGTGAGCACAGGTAATGGCTTTTGTGCGGCTTGGTGCACAAGTGAAATCAACACCATAGATAAGCATCTTGTGGCAGGGTAACATAGCGTATGGCAAAGACACTCAATCTGCACTTTCCCCAGTGGCAGGGCTCGAGTCTTGAAGATGCGGTGCGACTTTACTACGGCTCTGCAGAACTGTACAAATTACTTAACCATCTGCCTTTTGAGAGCATTGCGGTGGATACCGATAGCAAGGATGATACGGTGAAAGGCATCAATCACTTCAGCAGCATTGTCAGGCAAGCCGAGCAGGTGAGTGCCCTGCTGCACTATCACCAGCCGCAGCGCGTGTTTACCCTGGGTGGGGATTGCGGCGTCGATTTCTTGCCTATCAGTTACCTGAATGAGCGCTATGGCAAGACGTTTGCGGTTGTATGGCTGGACGCACACGCTGATTTGCATACGCCCAACTCGTCGCCGTCAGGCGCATTTCATGGCATGGTGTTGCGCCATATTCTGGGACAAGGCAGTGAGGCACTTCGCAAGTTGGCAGCCAGGCCGCTCTATACAGACCAGGTCTACCTGGCAGGTGTGCGGCATTTTGATGCGCCTGAGCTTGCCTACTATGAGGAAAACCGTATCAAGCTTTTTCGTGTCTCAGACCTCGAGGAGCGCCCTGAGGTTCTTACCGAAGTGCTCGAGGTTCGCGGTTACAAGCATTTGCATATTCACCTGGATTTGGATGTGCTCGAGCCCAGTGAGTTTCGCTCGGTTGGTTTTCCAGTCGCTGGGGGGCTAAAGCTTGCTGCAGCGGTCAATTTGCTGACGGTGCTAAAGAGTTTTTTTGAGGTGGTTGGTGTTTCAGTGACAGAGTACATGCCGACAGCTGAGACAGATAAACAGGTCTTGTCTACGCTGTTGTTAAGCAATCCTCTGGTCTGAGTTGTAGCTTTTTCAGTCAGTCAAGCCGTGCTCGAGGGCCCATTTGACCAGATCGGCACGGCTTTTTAGTCCGAGCTTCTCGGCGGCACGCTCGCGGTAGGTTGCCACCGTTTTCTCGCTAATACCAAGTTGCTCGGCAATTTCCTTGTAGGTACAGCCCAGAGAGATTTGTCTCAGCACTTCGGTTTCGCGGTTGGTAAGACGGACATTCCGGTACGGGTCTGGTCCAGCCATTTCTCGAGCCAGTTCTGCTAAAAGCCGGGCAGGCGCATAGTACTCTCCTCGTGATACTGCGGCGATGGCGTCAAGCAACTGGGTGTCGAGGGAGCTTTTGGGTACATAGCCAGAGCCGCCTGCTTCAAGAAAGCCCTGCACATACTCAGGATCTTCGTGCATGGAGAGGGCAATGAGGCGGATATGAGGATGAATTTTCTTTAGAATACGTGCGGTCTCGATACCGTTCAAGCCAGGCATATTGAGGTCTAACAGGACAATATCAGGCTCGAGTTTGGGAATTCTTGCCAGAGCATCTTCGCCACTGGCAGCCTCGCCAATGACGGCGATGTTGTCTCTGGCCTCTAGCAACATACGGATGCCGGTGCGCACAACGGCATGATCATCAACCAGGAAAACGCGGATGACAGGCATACTGCTATCGTACCTTAGAACTGAATCCTTTGCCTACCACATGAGGTATCCTGCAACGGAACTTGATTGATAGATACCTCTCATGAAAGTTACTTAATAGCTAAGGTATTATGGGCAAGTGGCTCACCGTCGGGAGGTTACAGGTTGACACAGACTACCTACACGCAGGAGAGAAATCGTGAGTTCAGTGTTGCCGGGGCGCAAAGCTATAACCACTCGAGCCCCGTTCGCTGGATTCTCTCACACTTATGGCGCTACCCGGGCTTGTTGCTGGCTTTTGGTTTAGCAGCAGCCTTGACCAATATCTTTTTTGCCGCCATTCCACGCCTCACAGGTCTGGCCTTCGATGAAGTCTTACAGCCAGACCCCAGTGTGCAGCGCATTCTGTGGATCGCCGCACTTATCCTGGGTCTGGTGTTGGTCCGGGGTATTGTTGACCTCATCAACAGTTTTTCGATAGAGACACTAGGTCAACGACTCGAGCGCGATGCCCGTGATGAGCTTTACATCAGCCTGTTGGGCAAGAGCCAGACCTTTCATAACCGTCAGCGTGTTGGTGACATTATGGCCAGGGCCTCAAATGATGTGCGGCAGCTGAATCCTATGATGAATCCTGGAGTATCGCTCATCGGTGAGTCCGTGATTGGTCTGGTTGTGCCGCTTATCTTTATTGCGACACTAAGCCCACAACTGCTCCTCGCGCCTGTTGTTTTTATCATTGCCTTTATTTTTGCGCTGCGGTATTACATGCAGCAGCTAACGCCTGTTTCCGGTGCTATCCGGCGGCAGTTTGGCGTTATGAATGCCGGGCTTAATGAGACGATTACAGGCATTGAGGTAGTCAAGTCGACGATACAGGAGTCTCAGGAAAAACAAAAGTTTATCAAAAACGCCAGCGCGTTTCGTGACTACTTTATTCAGGAAGGTCGTATCCAGGCGCGCTACTTGCCGCTTTTGCTCTTGGGTTTTGCGATAACCGGAGCCTTTGCTCACGGGCTTTATCTGGTTTCGCTTGGCACACTCAGCGTCGGTGAGCTGGTAGCCTATATGGGACTAATGGGCGTCTTGCGCTTTCCTGCCTTTATCTCGATTTTTACCTTTTCGTTGGTGCGTCTGGGTCTCTCGGGGGCGGAGCGCATTCTCGAGCTGATTAAGGCCGAGACCGAACTGGACGAAAACGTCAGTGGCTACAGTCAGGATATGCGCGGAGAAATCGTTTTTGACAAGGTGAGTTTTGGTTATGGTGACAAGAAAATCCTGCGCGATATTTCCTTTGCCGTCCAACCAGGTGAAACAGTTGCCATCGTCGGTCAAACAGGCTCAGGCAAAAGTACCCTGAGCAGTCTGGTCAACCGCATCTACGATGTGAGTGATGGGCGCATTCTGATTGACGGTGTGGATGTGCGTGACTGGAACCTGGAGCGTTTGCGCTCGCAGGTGTCCGTCATTGAGCAGGATGTTTTCTTGTTTTCGCGCTCGGTTGCTGAAAATATTGCCTTTGGTCTGGGTCAAAAAGCGACGCGCGAAGCTATTCAGCAGGCGGCTAAAGCTGCTCAGGCTCATGACTTCATCATGGGTTTTCGTGATGCTTATGACACGGTCATTGGAGAACGTGGCGTGACGCTATCGGGGGGGCAAAGGCAGCGCCTGGCGATTGCCAGAGCACTTCTTACTGACCCGCGTATCCTGATTCTGGATGACTCTACCAGCGCTATTGACAGCCGTACCGAGGATGAAATTCAAACTGCCATCAATAAGGTGCTCGAGAACCGCAGTACCTTTATCATCACGCATCGCCTGTCGCAGATTCGGCGCGCGGACAAGATTCTGGTTTTGCACCAGGGCGAACTCATCGACCAGGGTAAGCACGAAGACTTATTGGGGCGTTGCAGCCTCTATCAGCGGATTTTTGCGCGCTATGAGGGAGGTTAGCTGTGGGCTTTGTCATGGATGGTATTGACGCTGAGGCTTACGACCGTCAGTATACGGACGGGCAGCTCCTAAGCCGCATCCTGCGCTACTTCCGTCCCTACTGGTGGCTGATGAGCAGCGTGGCGCTGCTGATATTTCTTACCTCGGCGATGAACGCACTTTTGCCAGTGTTGGTAGCTCGAGGCATTGATGGCCTGACAGATCTGAACCCAGAGACCGTCTGGCAGCAAACAGCTTGGCTGATTGGCGCCATATTCCTGGCTGGGACACTGTCCTGGGTCTTTAACTTTTTCCGTCAGTGGTACACCGTGACGGTTGTTGGCAATGTGGTGCTGAACCTGCGTAATGACGCTTTTGCTGCGGTGATGGAACGAGACATGTCTTTTTATGATGAGTTTCCAACCGGTAAAATCGTGAGCCGCGTAACCTCAGACACACAGGATTTTTCAACGGTAGTCACCCTGACACTGAATCTGATGAGCCAGGTTTTGCAGGTAGTCATCATTGTGGCTATTCTCTTTTATATCAATGTGCAACTAGCGCTGATTGCCCTGATTATCGCGCCCTTTATCGTGGCGGCAGCACTGGCCTTTCGCCGCTTTGCGCGACTCACCACACGGCAGGCGCGCCGTGCGATTGCGGAAGTCAACTCAAATATCCAGGAGTCTATCACGGGCATCTCGGTTGCCAAAGCCTTTCGGCAGGAACAGAGTATTTACCATGACTTTGAGCAGACGAACAAGCGTTCGTATCAGCTCAGCTTGCGTCAGGGTTTGACCTTTAGCGCTATCTTTCCCATCCTCGGCACGATAGCAGGTGTCGGTACAGCGCTGATTGTCTATTTTGGGGGACAGAGTGTTCTTGCTGGTACCGTGACGCCCGGTCAGTGGTATCTGTTTGTCGAAAGCATCAATCTGTTTTGGTTTCCACTAACCAGCATTGCTTCATTCTGGAGCCAGTTTCAACTGGGTATGTCAGCAAGTGAGCGAGTTTTTGCTCTGATCGATGCTGAACCACGTGTAACGCAACACGATAATAAACAAGTCGCTAGCATCAAAGGCCGCATTGAGTTCAAACGGCTTGACTTTCACTACAGCACTCAGGAACAGGTGCTGACTGAATTTAATATGCTGATTTCGGCTAGAGAAACCATTGCACTTGTCGGGCATACGGGGGCGGGCAAATCGAGTCTGGGTAAGCTGGTAGCGCGCTTTTATGAGTATCAGGCTGGCGAGCTGCTCATCGATGGTCAGGACATTCGCAACTTTGAGTTGAGCAGCTACCGCAAACACTTGGGTATCGTGCAACAAACACCTTTTTTGTTTAGTGGTACCGTGCGTGACAATATTCGTTACGGCAAACCTGCAGCCTCTGACGCAGAGGTTATTCAAGTGGCGGAGCAAATTGGTGGGGGAGACTGGCTGGACGTCTTGCCTCAGGGGCTCGATACCGATGTTGGCGAAGCTGGCAAAGGTATTTCTATGGGGCAACGGCAACTGGTGGCGCTTGCCAGAGTGATGTTGCAAGACCCCAGCATTCTGATTTTGGATGAGGCGACTGCCAGTGTGGATCCGCTCACTGAAGCGCAGATTCAGGAAGGGCTCGAGCTAGTCTTGCGCGACCGTACCGCGATTGTGATTGCTCACCGTTTGTCAACTATCAAAACGGCCGATCGTATCCTGGTGCTTAAACAAGGTGAAATCATTGAGGAAGGCAGTCATGAAAAGCTCATGCAGCAAGCGGGACATTATGCCGAGCTGTATAACACCTATTTTCGCCATCAGTCACCTGATTATCGTCCGGATCAGATTTCAACGTAAACGTCGTGTGGCCTGAGAGAGTTGAAAGATTCATGGCACTTAAAAAACCTTTCAAAGTCTCAGTGCGTCGTGCCAGCGCAGGCTGGCACCCATGGCCAGGCAGAAAAAAGAATGTAGCATTTGCTTCAGTCACCTTGGTTGTTGCTATCAAGCTAGGGATTCCAGCTTTTGCTGGCATGACGTTGGGTAGTGTATTTGGTAGTGCAGCAGCCACCTCTGTGTGATTTGGGAAAGAGTCAAGAATCACAAATAGCAGGTGCTTGGTTTTCTTGTAGCACTGCTGTCAGTCACTTTATGGGCAATTTGCTTAAAATAGCATTTCCGGGCTTGGTTGAGACAAGCTGAATGAGTTGATTTCAACTCCCCCAGGTCGCATGGGTCATTGAGATGTCTCAATGACCCATGGAAACGCTAAAAGAAAAAAGCTCGAGCATGCTCGAGCTTTTCTGGTGGAGCCGAGGGGATTCGAACCCCTGACCTTCTGAATGCCATTCAGACGCGCTCCCAACTGCGCCACGGCCCCAAAAACACTATCAACAGTCTACGGTGTTGTGCTGACAGTGTCAAGTGATATTATTCAGCGGCAGCCTTGGCTTCTCTGGCAGCTGTGCGATCCTGCTCTTGGCGGGTAAGGTCGGTTTTGAGACGTGCCTTCTTACCCCTCAGGTCGCGGAGGTAGTAAAGTTTGGCACGGCGGCTGCGTCCACGGCGCACCACAGTAATGCTGTCAATCAAGGGAGAGTGAACGGGAAATAAACGCTCAACACCTTCACCAAAACTTACTTTGCGAACGGTAAAACTCGAGCGGGCTCCTTTACCATTCTGGCGGGCAATGACGACGCCTTCAAAAGCTTGAATACGGGTGCGGTTGCCTTCGGATACCTTGTAGTCAACGCGGACGGTATCACCCGTATCAAACTCGGGAATACCATCTTTCATATAGGGCTGTTCGATAGAGCGCAAAATTGCGCCTTTGTTGTATTTCATGGTTTAACTCCTGAGGGCTGTTTCATCACAGCCTTGTGATTGTAGCGTACCAACTGGTCACTGCGCAAGGTCTGGTGAACTAGTGCAGAACCGGAGTTGCCAGCGCATTTTTTGCTACCAGGTATTCGGCAATCTGAACTGCGTTGAGCGCTGCTCCTTTGCGTATCTGGTCTCCGACAACAAAAAGGGCGATAGCGCCAGGCATTGACGAGTCTTCACGGATGCGTCCCACCAGGCAATTGTCCTGACCACTGGCCTCAATGGGCATGGGAAAGGTATTGTTTTCTTGATCATCGATGATGTCTAGTCCCGCTGCGCTACTTAAGACTTGGCGGGCTTCAAGCGCACTGACCGGGCGTGAAAACTCGGCGTGAATTGCCTCAGAGTGTGCCCGAAAAACCGGTACTCGGATACAGGTTGCGCTGATACGCAGCTCGGGCTCGCCTAAAATCTTGCGGGACTCGAGCAGCAGTTTGCGCTCTTCAACGTTGTAGCCGTCTTCAGCAACCTCACTATCATGACTAAAGAGATTAAAGGCAATCGGATGCTGGAACTTTTGCACTTCGATAGCCTCACCACTGAGAGCAGCAGCGGTCTGTTGTCTCAATTCATCGATACCAGCAGCACCTGCGCCAGATACTGCCTGATAAGTGGCAATGGTGGCACGCTGTAGCCCAAAGGCGCGGTGCAGTGGTGCTAGTGCCATAAGTGCAACGATGGTAGAGCAGTTGGGATTGGCAATGATACCCTGATGCTGCAAAGCAGCTTCCCCATTCACTTCCGGGACGACCAGCGGACAGCGCTCATCCATACGCCAGGCGCTGGTGTTATCAATGACAACCGCACTGTGACTGGCCCATGTCCATGCTTGAGCTTTAGAAATACTGCCACCAGCAGAAGAGAAGACAATATCTGCCCCTAGGTTGCCATCTTCAGGTAAGGTTTCAATCGTGAGCGTTTGCGTGCCAAAACGGACCCTTTTTCCAGCGCTCCGAGCTGAAGCAAAAAGCCTTAGCTGGCTATGGGGAAACCTGCGCTCCTCGAGCAGTGTGAGTAATTCCTGTCCGACGGCGCCAGAGGCGCCTACAATTGCAACACGCATATACTGACTCCTTTGCACAGCGCTTTTCGCGCTGCCGTGCAAAGCATAGCATGTCGCTTGGTAGTAGCTAGCGATTTTCTGCACCTGTTTAGTGGTTTCATTCCGAAGGCTATCAGTTAATGTGTCGATACTGAAAAAAGCAACAAACTATCTCAGGAAGAGAAAAAGGAGATAAAAGCGCAAGTTTAGATTGCCAGCTTGTGACCCGTAAAGGCAAAAAGCTTGCAATAATGTAGGTATGAAACCCAAGCCAAGACGTGAGCAAAGTAAAAAAGTCAAGACCAGCCAGATTGCCCTGGCCAATTTGGTGCAAGCCGAGCATGAACTGGTGCAATTGGCGCATGCAATCAACTCGTAATGTTTCGAAGACAAGTTCGGAGCGAGTTACAGCTATAAGGGAAGGCCAGGTACTCGTACGCGACTGATGGTCGCATTGCATTATCTGAAATGCAGTTTTGATCTGAGTGATGAAGCGGTAGTCTTAGGCTGGGTAGAGAATCCCTACTGGCAATAGCTGTCAGATAGGGTTTACTTCGAGCACGAGCCGCCCATCAATGTATCGAGTATGAGCAACTGGCGCAAACGAATCGGCATTGCAGGGTGTCGAGGGGCCTTTGAAAGAGGCGATTCAGGTAGGGCTGAAGTTGAACCTTATAAACCATAAGCGGCGGGGTTACTTCGCGGAGCCTGTGCTGAGCCCGACGAAGTACTCGTAACGACAAAGTGCGTAAGGTGAGTAAAGAAGAAGCTACTGATACTTTAAAATTAGTGCAGCCAGTTCCTGTTTGGCGCTCAGAATACTTTCGTAGTCCTGTGACCAGCGCTCCCAGTTTTCTGCCACCTTGCGGGTTATTGCCAATGCCTGAGCCTCTTGCCCCAGGTCTTTGAGTAGTTGCACATAATCATAGTCATTCACACCCTGACGAATCCACTTCAGGCGCATGCTGGGCACGACACCAGAGAGCCCCAGGTTTTGACCCGGGTAAACCAGCATACCCTCACCCGTCGGGTAGTCACTGCGACGATGGCTGATGTTTGTCCATGGTGTATTGTTCCAGTCCTCAACGCGCCAGTACAGATAGCCTGTCAGACCATAGCTATGGTTCATAAAGCCTGGTAAAATACGGTAATTCATCGGGTGAAAATCCACGCCCCACTTGGGAATGTGGTCATGCCAGCTGAGCGCTGTATAGCCCCAGACTTCCTCGCCTCTGGTCTGTGCCTCGCGAACGCGGCGGTAGCTGTCAGGGTCTTCCATGAACATTCTTGGTGAAGCGACCCAGATATCAACAGCAGAGCGCCCGGTGCCATTGTCATAGAGTGAGGATGTAGGCAAAATTGTGACCAGTTGTTTGACGCCTACTTCATGAAAGTTGCGGCTCCAGGCTTTGAGCTGGGGAGCGAGTTGGTCAGCGCAGTCCCAGACTTCATCTGCGGTATAATTGTAGATAAGAATGTCTTTCTGATAGCGCTCAAAGCGGCTACGGATTTCCTCGAGTGTGGGTGCGGGTCGCATACTACAGGTCTCGTAGTTCGCACCGCTCCAGAACAAAAGGTCACTCGAGCTTAAGCCATAGTCATCGATCAGTTCCCGCTGAAACTCTGGTGGGTTGTGGGCTGCCATAATGCGGTGCGCGGTCAGCATCCTGAACGTTTCAATGGGCTGTTGGGTCCACACCAGAAAGCTGCTATAAAGGGCGGGGCTTTTCGGCAAAGCGAAATCCCATACCGTCAGCCTTATTTCACCGCTTTCGCTACCCTCATTGCTGCTTACCGTATAGCGGCTGGTATATACCCCGGGACTGGCATCTTCTGGCACATGAACATCCACCCAGATGGGTTGGTTGCGAGCTGCGCCAAGGGTAAAGGGCTGTGCCCGCAGATTGGGATCGGGTGCCTGGCTGTCAAAGGGAATGAGCGCATCAGCGTACCAGCCCACTCCCTGCGAGGGATTACGGTCAAAAGCTGAGCCCTGACGGCTAACCCGCCCAACGTAGACATAGTGCGCGCGGTACAGGCTGACATCAGACAGGCTCTCGCCAGCTTCATTGACAAATGGGGAGATGGTGATGCTTGTGTTTTGCAGTCCACTACGAGGCGCACGCACAATCAGTTGAAAAGCTTCGGTTTCATTGCGGGCGGCAAATAGTTCGCTGATGACCTTTTCATCAAGGTCGGCCCACTGTCCCTGTTTGACGCGTTCCATAGCGGAGACAGTCCAAACCTTGGGACCACTGAACTCTGGTTCCATGACCGCGCAGGCATTCAGGGTGCCAAGGAACAATAACGAAAGGAGTAAGACAAAGCGCTTCATGAACTTAGTATCGCATATCGTTCGGAAAATGCCTGAGACCTAGGTCTCAGTGTAGCACCGGAAGCTGGACCTATGCTTCAACCAGCTTGGGCAAGCGTTGGGCTTGTTTTTCAGCAACAGCCTCCATGAGTAGCTTAAAGACAGTCAGATGCTCTGGATAACGCGCGAAACTCATTTCTGGATGCCACTGAACACCGAGGACAAAGACATCGCTTGTTCCCTCAATTGCCTCGATAATGCCATCAGCTGCGCGTCCGGTAATACGCAGGTTTCGACCTAGCCGATCAACTGCCTGATGATGATAGGAGTTAACGCGAATGCTGGTCGTGCCGTGGGCCTGGGCAAGCCTGGAAGAGTCATCTAAGGTAACATTGTGAAAAGGTGTGCCGTCGATATTGCGCTGTCCATGCTGGATGCTACCTGCTACTGCGGGCACGTGCTGATGGAGCGTGCCACCTTCAGCGACATTGATAGCCTGGATGCCACGGCAGATACCCAGAACCGGCATGCCAAGTTGTTTGGCACTGTGGTAGAGCTCGAGTTCAAAAGCGTCGCGCTCGGCATCGACTATGCCCAGTTCGGGATGGGGTTGCTCATTGAACAAAGCAGGGTCAAAGTCTGCGCCACCGCTCAGGATAAGCCCATCGGCCTCTTGTAAGTAGGCGCTGGCGAGCTTGGGATCAGCATTGGGTAAGAACATGGGCAAACCACCACAGGCAATAACAGCTTCGGCATAATTCATACCACCCACTACATCGACACGTCTTAAGCCTTCAAGTCGCAAACGGTTGGCAGTGCTAATCAGGATTTTTGCTGGTTTTGTCATGCAGCAAAGCATAGCAGGAATCACTCATTCTGCGTGTTGCCGTTTATGCAAGGCCTTTAATTCAGAATACGTTTAGGGCGCAGATTAAGCGGCGCAGGCTCATCGGTTTCCAGGTAGAGATAGTCATCGATAGCCTCGAGCAGGTTGCGCAAGCGTGGATCATCGACCAAAGCGTCACAAAGTTCCATCATCTCTTCCTCGCTGAGTGCAGCCAGAGCGTTTAGGAGTTCATCCATGGATAGATGTTTCGGCAAAGTGGTGCTCCCGCTGTTAGTGTATCGTTAAAATTTATCCCTGTTGCTGTTTCAGGAGGTCATCTGCAGGTACCTGAGGAGACTTTTTGTGAGAGCTTCAACGGGTTAAGGCTAGGACCAGATAGATGGGGTTATACCGAGCCAGATAAATTGGTTAAAGATTTGGGTAGTGGCTCAATCATAACTGCCATTGGTACAAACAAGGGGTTGCAACCCCTTGTTCATGGGAATCAGGCATCTCCAAACCAAACATTAGCAGTCTCTGTTGAACCACTACCAAGATTTGAAAAGGACTTGTCCGCTTCCTACTCGCTTTGCTCGAGGCCTTTAAGCCGAAACGGTATCAGGTAGGTTCTTGCAACATAAGCGTTGTAGTTTATAAGTGTTGTAGTTTTTATCTCATAATGGCTGAGTAGACTGTAGCATGATGGGGAGAGGTAATGATGTCGCCACGGGTTCCTAAACTTTTGATTGTTGCCAATGTTCCGTCCATGCTGCGGGAGTTTTTGTTGCCCTTTGCACAACACTTCAACAAGCTTGGCTGGCATGTTGATGCTATGGTTAGCCAACCCAGCACCAGTGCGGACAAAATGGAAGAGTGCGAGGCTGCCTTTAAAAACATCTGGCAGGTTGCCTGGTCTCGTAATCCTTTAGACCCACGCAATTTCCTGAGTGCGCCTAAAACTATTCGTGAAGTTGTAGCTCGTGAAGGCTATGACCTCGTTCATGTACACAGCCCAGTGGCAGCCTTTGTGACACGTTTTGCACTTAGAAACATGCGGCCGCGACCCAAGGTCATTTATACCGCCCATGGCTTTCACTTTCACCGTGGAGGTAGCGCACTTAAAAACCGTATCTTTCGAATACTCGAGTCCACAGCTGGCCCCTGGACGGATTACCTGGTGGTTATCAATCACGAAGATGAACAGGCTGCCCAGAAGTATCGTTTGGTACCCGAAGAAAAGCTGATGTATATGCCTGGTATCGGTGTGGACATGGGTAAGTACAACCCGATTACTGTCACAGACGAGCAGCTTGACAGCCTTTGGGAAGAGCTGAAACTAGGGCCAGAGCAGCGCTTTTTTCTGATGATTGCCGAGTTCAATCCGGGTAAACGTCACCGTGACGCTTTGCAGGCTTTTGCCACACTTGGTCGTGCGGAAGCCGTTATAGTGTTTGCCGGTGTTGGTCCTTTAGAGGCTGATATTGCCAGCTACGCCAGCGAACTCGGCTTGCAGGAGCGTGTGCGCTTTCTGGGTTATAGGCGGGATATTCCCGTGCTTCTGAAGGCAGCTTCGGCCCTGCTTTTACCCTCTGAGCGCGAGGGTCTACCACGCAGTATCATGGAAGCACTGTGTTTTAGCAAACCCGTTATCTCGACGCAGATTCGCGGTGTTGAAGATCTGCTGGCTGATAACTGTGGCATCATGACCGCCGTGGGTGACACGGCTGCCATAGCTGAAGCCATGCGCCTGGTACTGGATGAACCCGAACGTGCCGCTACCATGGGGCAGCGGGGGCGCCTGCACATGAACGACTTTGATTTGAGCAATGTTATACGTCTGCATGAGGAGCTGTACTCGCGTGCCCTGGGACAACCAGTCAAACCAAAACCCAAGGAGCTAGTGGGTTCACCTTAAAGCGGCGCTGCGTCATCTAGCCAGGGAAAACCCTCTGGATCCGTTGCAGCAAGCAGATCGATCAGCTCTGGCTTATGGCCTCTCACATCTTGTAAAAACGGAAAATCTGAGGGGTGGGCGTGGATGCGTGCCAGCGGCACAATGCTCGAGCCACACATTACCACCCCGCCGAATCTGGCTGTAGAGCGCTTCAAACTCCTGCACGCTACCTACTATCGGTTGCCACCAAAGGCCGCTTGAGGTAATAGCTGGGAATGTCCATGGGCTGAGGTTCTGTAGCAAAGTAAAGACTTAAGAGCGAGGCTTAAAGGCAGCCATAAGTAGTGAGAAAGAGTTTATTCCTTTATCTCCGCTATTCCCTTATGACCTGTACTTCCCGCTTTTAGCTGATAAGCCCCTCCCTTAGTTCCCAACTTCAGGCCAGCTCGAGTCCCAGTGCCAGAGCTTCGCCACCACCGATGCAGATACTGGCCATGCCACGCTTTTTGCCATGAGCCTTGAGTGCGCCCAGCAGCGTCACGATAATGCGTGCGCCTGACGCGCCGATTGGATGCCCGAGCGCGACTGCGCCACCATGAACGTTGACTTTTTCATGTGATAGTTCAAACTCATGCATGGCTGCCATGGGTACAACTGCAAAGGCCTCGTTGATTTCATAAAGATCCACGCTCTCAGGTGACCAGCCCAGCTTGTCGTAGAGTTTTTGCATGGCACCGACGGGAGCCATGGTAAAGAGTTCGGGTTCGCAGGCGTAGGCACTATAGCCACTAATCCGTGCCAGAATAGGCATGCCCTGCGCTTTGGCGGTATCTTCCGAAGTGACTACCAGGGCGGCAGCCCCGTCATTGATGGTTGATGCATTGGCAGCTGTGACGGTCCCCTCTTTTTCAAAGGCTGGGCGCAGCGTGGGGATTCTGTCAAACTTAACCTGATGCGGTCCTTCGTCATCGCTGATGGTGGTAACTTCACCTCGGCGTCCGGGGATTTCCACAGGTACTATTTCCTCTTTGAAAACGCCATCAGTAATGGCTTTCTGTGAGCGCTGGTAGGAGGCGATAGCGAAGGCATCCTGGGCTTCGCGGCTGAAGGCGTAGTGGCTGGCGCAGAGTTCGGCACAGGAGCCCATGTGCTTGTCATTGTACACATCCCATAGCCCATCAAAGACCATGGAGTCAAGCACTTCCTTGTGGCCCATGCGCAAGCCCGCCCTTGCTCCTGGCAGGAGATAAGGTGCATTGGTCATGGATTCCATGCCCCCAGCTACGGCAATCATGGCGTCGCCAAGTGCAACAGCACGGGCTGCCAAAATCAGTGCTTCAAGACCGCTACCGCACATCTTGTTGAGTGTTACGGTCGGTGTCCCGGCTGCCAAGCCAGCGTAGAGCGCAGCTTGTCTGGCGGGTGCCTGGCCCATGCCTGCGGACAGAACATTGCCCATATAGACAATGTCGACTGCCTCACTGGCTACACCAGCACGTTGGCAGACTTCCTTGATAGCGGCGCCACCTAACTGTGACGCCTTAAGTGGTGAGAATGAACCCTGAAAGGCGGCAATGGGGGTACGAACAGCAGAAGCAATCACAACAGTCATAAGGTAACCTCCCTTGGTTTATCCTGAGTATACTTTACTCAAGGATAGCTTGCCAGCTCTGGGTCGGCTATCTTTAGCGGCGAAACTGAATGATGGCACTCGAGTTAGACCAGGTT
>CAZZPQ010000037.1:0-22312 GCA_964655595.1 uncultured bacterium | reverse complement strand
GCAACCCTGGCCTGCAAGTCATCGAAGAAGGTGAGTGGGAGAATATCCACTTTCGCCCAGCTAGGCGTGTACCAGCAGTAATTGGCCCATAAGCGGTCCAGTATCAACGAGGATTGTTTCGAGCACGGATTCTGTCTTTGAGGCGGTCCTTGTAGTTTGCGGGTACTCCATGCAAGAGGTTATGGGGAGATTTTCAAAATAAAGACATCCCAATCCCCAATATTCTCACCTGCCAGAGCGTTGTTAGTATTTCCAATAATCACACTGTAGCCCAGAGTATCAACTGCTATGCCGGCACTCGTATCGTTCCCGGGCGTACCGAACTGATCAAGCCAAAGTAAATCACCGCTTGTTGAATATCTGGCGATAAAGACATCATCACCACCGCGGTTGTCGCCACCGAAGTGGCTAAAGGTCTCACCAGTCAGCATGATGTTGCCACTGGGGCTTATTGCAAGGTCCTTTACAAAGTCATTTTCGGGAGTTCCTATTTGATCAAGCCAGATGCGGTTGCCGTCAGTATCATATTTTGCAACAAAGATATCGAAAGCCCCAGAGTTTCCAGTGGCCAGATTCCCACCAGTTATGCCTGCAATAATTAGATCATCATTTGCATCAATTTTGATGCTGGCTATTCCATCTTCAAATGCTGTGCCAAACTGCCTTAGCCACAGAAGATTGCCTTCTGCATCGTATTTGGCAATAAACGCATCAGAATAGCCTTGATTAAAACCATCCAGGTTGCCATAGGTACTGCCAGCAGCGTATATGTTTCCCTCGATGTCAGCGGTAATACTGGTGTTGTGATTTGGTTCGCCAGAATCTAACCTTTGGTGCCAAATCTCTTGACCATCGGTATCCAGTTTCATAACAAAGATCGATTGTGAGCTTAGACCGCTACTATCAGGAGAGGTAAAGGAGATACCACTGATGATGATATTGACACCATCAACTACTAGGGCTCGTGAATATTCAATGTTGGTATTGGTGAATTGGCGCAACCATAGCTGTTCTCCAGCTGGATTTAACTTGGCTACGAAGATGCTTTTTCCTGGAGGGCTGATATCGTCAAGACTGCCATCGGTGTTGCCAACAACTATAAGGTTGCCTGATGCATCAACGGCTATCGCAACGCTTTTATCTTCTGCGCTCGAGCCGATTTTTTCAATCCAGATACGCTCTCCATCTGAATCATACTTCGCAATAAAGATATCGGTGATACGGCTGTTTCCCAACCCTATATTGCCCCATGTCCAGCCAGTTATCACAATGTTGTTGTCAGCATCAATTGTTACTCCAGCACCTTCATCTTTAGTGGACGACCCAAATTGTTTTGCCCATACTTGGGTGCTCAGCTCTACCGTCATGATAGCCGTTCCTGATTTTGATTTATCTGCCTGACTGGTAGCTGTGACCGTGCAGATGCCAGGTTCGCTTGGAGCTGTGTAGGCAGCTGTTGAAGCTGTACCTGTGGCAGAGATTTGACCACATGAAGTATTCCATTCAACGGATTTGTTTTCGGATCCGATGACAGTAGCAGTTAACATAACACTTTCACCCGTTCTCAAGGTGGTTGAAGACGGCTCAATTGCAACATGCACCTCTGTCGTGATAATGGCGCTGGCGGTCTTTTGTGAGTTTGCTTTACTTATGGCTGAAAGTGTGCAGTTGCCAGCTTCAGAAGGTGCAGTAAAGAGTACGGTGTTTCCCGTAGCAGAGATTGTGCCACAGGTGGCGTCCCAATCAACACCATCATTATCCGAACCTAAAACGGATGCTGTGAATGAGACGCTTTCACCAGGTCTTAAAGTCGCAGATATTGGTTGAACTGCAACATTGATGTCTATTGAAATTGCTACATTGGCAGTTTTCCGGTTGTCTGCTTGGCTGGTTGCGCTCAGTGTGCATTCGCCCGCGGATTCGGGTGCAATGTAGTTGATTGTATTGCCAGTTCCAGCAACACTTCCACAGGTTGCCTGCCAGAATATACTGGTGTTTTTTGAGCCTGAGATCGTTGCAGTGAATTGTCTCATTTCGCCGGGGATTAGGTTGGCTTGCGTTGGCTGAATCGAAATTGAAATTGTTTCGCCTGGACCACAGCCAGCCATAATCAAAAGCAAAAAGGTACAAAAACATAACGCCATAAAGGCTATATTTCGCGGGTTTTTTGGCATAAGAAACTACCCTTCAAAGATTAACAGTTATTGGGTAAAACCCCTGAGCACATTATGCATGTAGTGCTAATATAGGGGATGAAAGAAATACCACAAGCCGTGATATTGAGAGAAGTTTATACGGGCATTATTTTGCTTATGATATATGGCGCATATCCTCCAATGCTTTAGTCAGTGATTTTTGTGGGCAATGAGGCTAAACTATAGCAGTATGCCTACCGGTGCCTACCCACTCAGCATCGCCCCCATGATGGACTGGACCGATCGTCACTACCGTTATTTCATGCGGCAGTTGACAAAGCAGACACTGCTGTATACCGAGATGGTTACAACCGGTGCAATCCTGTTTGGGGATAAAGCGCGGCATCTGGACTTTTCACCAGAGGAATTGCCTCTGGCGCTGCAACTAGGTGGCGATGACCCCAAAGCGCTGGCTGAGTGTGCGCGAATAGGGGAGGGCTGGGGCTATAGTGAGATTAACCTGAATGTGGGTTGTCCCAGTGAGCGGGTGCAAAATGCTAACTTTGGGGCCTGTCTGATGGCTGAGCCAGCGTTGGTAGCTCGCTGTGTGGTAGCCATGAAACAAGCTGTAAAGATTCCCGTCACGGTCAAGCACCGCATCGGCATAGATGCCATCGACCGTTACGAGGATATGCACAACTTTGTGCGGATTGTCGCCCAGGCTGGAGCAGATAGATTCACAGTTCATGCGCGCAAAGCCTGGCTAAAGGGTCTGAGCCCCAAGGAAAACCGCAGCATTCCCCCACTGCGCTACACTGACGTGTACCAACTGAAAGCCGCTATGCCAGAATTGATCGTGGAGTTAAATGGTGGCGTTGTCAGTCTGACTGAGGCTGAGGCGCACCTGCAACACGTGGACGCAGTGATGATCGGTCGCGCTGCCTATGAAGACCCGTATCTCTTTGCTACGGTGGACCAACGCTTTTTCCAGTCCGATGAAGTCGTTCGCTCACGCCATGAGGTGATTGAGGCGATGTTGCCCTATATCGAAGCCTGGACGGAGCAAGGTGTTTACCTAAAACACATCAGCCGCCATATGCTCAATTTGTTCAAGGGGCGTCCAGGGGCTAAGGGGTTTCGGCGCTATCTCAGTGAGCACGCCCATCATCCTGGAGCTGCTGCGGAGACTATGAAAGCAGCTCTCGAGCTCGTCCCCCAGGAGGTTCAGAGCAAGCGTATCAGCTTGCAAACGGGGCAAGTTCTCGGGGTAGGCTAGGTACATTATCTTTAGAAATAAAAACCTTAACCTTGTGAGCGCAGATTACCGCTAGAATAAAGGTAGCCTGATGAATAACCTCCGGCCTAAGACGAATACCTATCTCGAGCGCCCTCATTTGCTGGCGATGTTGCCAGATGTGGCTGGCTATGTGGTGTGGTTTGAAGCAGGCTATGGCTACGGCAAAAGTGTTCTGGCTGCGCAATGGGCACAGGTACTCGAGCAAAATGGGTGGCGGGTTCTGTGGCTAAGCCTGCAGGGTCGTGACCCAAAAGCAGCACTGACAGCTTTGCTCAAATTGCCCGCCTATGCACCCTGGAGCGTGGTGACGGATAGCCTCTGGCAAGAAGAAACCTTACTGGTGCTCGAAGATTTTGAGGGAAGCGAAGATATCAATCCACTCCTAAAAGACATCCGGGGGTTGTTGCTTTTGTCAAGTCGTACACTGCTGAACTTTCATGAATTGCTGCGCTTGCGCACCCAGTCTCGTCTGATACACTTGGACCCTTCAGTTTTTCCCTTCAGTTTGCATGAAGCTGAGCAGCTCTTTGAGGACCATTCTGTGGCAAAGCAGGCTTGGCAGCGCACGCAGGGCTGGGCGCTACCACTGCACTTTACTGCCCTGACCGGTGATATCCCTGACTCAAAGGCGTTGCTCGAGGGTTTGAGAAACAGCTTGTCGGCAAATCTTTGGGCGGAAGCCTTGTTTTTGGCAGCGCTGCCTTATCTGCCAAATCATGCTTTGAATCCACATAGCCACACACTTCTGGAGCTGGGTTTTGCTCAGGAACTCATGTCGGGTATTCGTCTGCATCCTCTGGTAGCAGACATGCTTCTCAAGTATCACCTGGAGGATATTCGCAAGGTCGTCAAGCAACATCTGCCGCGTCTGCCTGTTTTGCTTCAAGGGGCTACCTTTGAGAAGCTTGGTTTGGGTCAGGAACTAGCCTCACTGCTGGAAAGTGCTGAGGGTTTGTCGCATCAAGACCCTGGGGCCGTGTTACGCTGGGATGCCTTGGCCGGCAAACCCAGGGGTACTCGTCGTGCGGTGCAGGTGGGCTGGTCATACTGGACGCTGGGGCAAAAGGGGCAGGGCATCCAGATATTGCTAGAGGCTTCAGAGCGCAGTATGAGTGCCACCGAACGCCTCGATATTTATAAGCAGATGATCTGGATTCTGGCGCAGGAAGGGGATTTCAGGCAAGCACTGGATATTGGCAAGCTGGGCAGCCGCTATCTGTCCGCAGCGGAGCCCGAAATGGCCGGACGCTTTATGCACAATTTATATGTGGTCTATTTCAATCAAGGTGACTGGAACACTGCCGCATTAACATTGCAGCAGGCACTTGCGCTCTATCCAACTGAGAGCCGCTACCGAATTATTTCGGAAGGAAATCTGGTGATAACAGAGTGGCATCGACAGGGAGACTTTGATGGTTTGCTAGCTGGGCGCAAGCGGATGCTTGACGCGAACCTGAGCCTAAACCCACATAATGTTCCAGGAGATGTCTTGCAGCTTGCAGAGCTACAGGCTTTGGCTGGAAATACCGCTGGGGCACTGGTTTTGCTTCAGGATATTGAGCGATATATGCACATCAATCCTCGCTGGACACTCGAGGCACTGGCACTAAAAGCCTATCTCGAGGCAGATGATGCCGCATTCGTGAAATTGCTGCCACAGGCCATACTCTGGAGTAACGAGCTAGTTGATCGCCTGCAATTCTTTTGGGCCAGAACCTTGCGGCGGCATGATGCTGAACGGGCCTTGCAGGTTCTTGACGCTGCTGGCGGTGTGTGGACTAGCATCGAACGTGCCCTGGCACTGCACAGCTTAGGACGGGCTGAAGCCCTTGAAGTGCTCGGAGTGCCACCGGACGTGACGTCATTTATGGAACTGCGCCTCTACTGGCAGGCAGCGCGATTTGCAATCACCAGCAATCCTGCTGACCTAGAGCAGTTGCTAAAGCTCACGCTGGTCAAAGAGCGCATTCTGCCAGGTTTGCTGCCACTTACAGCACTCCCCCGGCAGCAACCTGAGCTAAGCCGTGTGTACCCGCTGGGGGCGGTGCTCGAGTCCGGTTGGAAAGGAGCTATCAACCTGCGCTTTGCTGAGATTCCATCCTTGCGAGTCAAGGTTTTGGGTGGATGGAGTGTCACCGTTTTGGGTCATGAGGTGGCTTTAACGGATAGGCAAAAGGAGCTCCTGATCCTTCTCCTGCTCGGTTTGAATCGTGAAGAGTTGGGTGACGCCATGTGGCCTGAAGCAGATAGTAAAAAGGTCCGTAATAACCTGAATGTGCAGCTCAACCTGCTGCGTAAAACCTTGGAGCCCTGGGGTATCAGCACCTATTTGTCTGAGGATAGCCTCAAGCATACTGAGGCTGATCTGTGGGCACTGCAACAGGCTTTGCAGCAAGGTGATGCTGAGCGGGTTCTGGGGTTATACCAGACACCGCTGGCATCCGGTGTAGACCTGTCGGTTTTGGATGAAGCCCGAGAAAAGCTTGCGCAGGACGTGCTGGAGCTGCTATTTGATGCTGCACTAGAAGCTCCAGATGAGGTGGCGATTCCATGCCTTGACCGCGTTCTTGAACTTGATCCGATGATGGAAGAGGCTTTGCAGGAATTGCTCAAACGTTTGCTCAAACGCGGCAGACGCCGCGAAGCGCAGCGGCGTTACCACAAGTTTGCGGTAGAGTTGCGCAGTGAGCTTGGACTCGAGCCGCTTGAGCAAACCCGCAGCTTGCTCGGTCTCTAAACTGCTTTATCCCACTTGATTCGGCTAAAATACATGGTTGCCAGCTGCAGATGATGGTGGGATAGCCCGACCCCAAGCAGTAAGGACAGATGACCTTGTGGATCTGCAAGAATGCTTTCAAGGATACAACCCTTGCAGCACACATAGCCACCATACGAGCAGCCGCTAGTAAAGCGTTCAACCTCAATAAGGGCAAAACGGACGTCGGGAAAGCCTGTCGACCATTGAGGCAGATGCCTGTAGACCTGAACATTTTGCTGGAAGGCCAGCTCGAGCTGGCCTTGATGCTCGTAGACCCCGGTACTGGTTTCAGGCGGTGCAAGGACAAGGTGCGCCGCAAGTTCATCATCCACAGGTAGCCTAAGAAAAGGCCAGCTTTGCAATGCCATGCTGGAAATATGCTGCTTTTGGTGGGGCTCGAGTGTGCTGCTGATAATCACTGCTGCACTATAGAGCATGGTTGTTCTTTTAAGGTCTTCCCAGGGGATTGCTGGCGGGAGCAGAGACTGGCTCGAGAATGTAGCTTGTATCCGCAGTGTGAAGCTGCAATATACCGTTTTGACTCCGTTCGACAGCAAAGTCGAAGGTTGCTCCATTTGCCTGAAACATCCCCTGAATCAAGTCGGGGCTACCCTGGGCCTGGAAGGGATAACGCTCAGAGCCCGCTTCAATAAAGCCGCTGTACTGGCCCTGTTGTCCCTGAATCACCAGCACAAGCTGTCCGTTATTGCCAACATATGTACCCTGCCAATCTGCTTGGCTGAGACCAGGATTTGGGGATAAGGGGTTTCCACCTGGAGACAGAGGGTTTTGTTTGGGTGCTGTGCCGCTTGCCGGAGGTGCCAAACCAATTGGTGGACTGATTACAGGACCCCCTGGCGACGTCATTCCACCAGGAGGTGGGCTGCTGGGGGGGTCAACTTGTGGCGCAACCTGATCAGAGACCTTGCGTAATACCAGGCGCTGGGCAGTCGCCTGGTTGGGTTGACCATCTGCTCCCATTTCGTAGAGTGCCAGTTGCAATATGCTGTGATCCTCATTCAGTTGTGCCTGAAAGCCCCTGACGGCCGGTTGCATCATGATGACGCCATAAGCCCCGTGCTGGTCGCCTTGTCCCTGCACCTGAAACTGTCCTGCAGGACTGGCAAAAACCCCCTGCAAGACGCCATCTGTCCCTTGTTGAATGCTAAAAGTGATGCCCTGCTGCTGATCCTGGTAGGTACCAGTGAAATGTTCAGCAAAGCTGAGCTGAATGAAACAAATGGCGGCGATTAAAACTAAAACGATAGAGCGCATAAGATCCGTCCTTTCATCACATAGCTTAGGACAGACCCTATTAAATTTGACTTAAATTACACTTTATCTCGAGCAGAGCGAGTAGGAAGCGGGGATTGCGCTTCAAATCTGTAATCAATTAGCATGTCCGGGCTTTGTTGAGACAAGCTGAATGAGTTGATTTCAAACCCCCAGGTCGCATGGGTCATTGAGATGTCTCAATGACCCATGGAAACGCTAAATGTATCGGGCTCCGTATTACTTCAGTTGTTCAGGGGAGCTAAACCTCCGGTTTGAAGCCACCGTATGCGGTGGGATGATGGTATTGGCCTCGAGCATGCAGTCGCTTAGATGGGCAAAGGCCCCGATGCGAACTCCTTCGGCTACCTGGGTTTGACCTTTGAGTACCACACCAGGCTCGAGCACCACATCAGTTGAGAACTCGACTGTATCATCGATAAAACAAAACTCTGGCGCTATCATGGTGACACCAGCAGCCAGCCACCTATCCCGAATGCGGCTTTGTAAAATATTGTCAGCATGGGCGAGCTGTTTGCGGTCATTGATGCCTAGCACTTCGGTCTCATCAGGGATGAGTTCGGTACGCACTTCAGCCCCTTGCTCGAGGTATATGAGGGGCAAATCCGTTATGTAATACTCGCCGGCACGGTTATCATTTTTGAGCAGCCTGGTTTTGTCAAACACACTACTATCAAAGAGATATAGCCCCGGGTTAACCTCAGTGATTAAGCGTTGTACTTCGCTGGCATCTTTCTCCTCAACAATCCCGCGAAACTGATCCCTTTCGTCACGAACAATACGTCCGATACCTGTTGGATTAGAGAAAACGGATGTCGCCAGCGTCATACCTGGGTGGTTGGACTGCCGCTTTACCAAGCGCTCGAGTGTTTCGCTGCGCAATAGGGGCCCGTCACCATTGACAACTAAGACTGCGCCATCAAATCCAGTCAGGCTTGCCTCAGCTTGCATCAGGGCGTGCCCTGTGCCAAGTTGCTCAGCCTGCAAAGCAAAGGATACCGGGTAGTCAGTTAGTCGGCTGCGCACCAACTCAGCACCATGCCCGACCACAACCACGATGTGCTCAGGCTCGAGCGGTAAAACTGACCTTACAATGTGTTCGATGATCGGGCGACCTGCGGCTTCGTGCAGAACCTTGGGCAGCTTGCTCTTCATGCGGGTTCCCATACCCGCTGCCAGAATGACCACTGCCAATGCCATTTAGCGCCCCCTGGCTTTCATCGACAGACGCTCTTTTTTTGCTTCATTATCGGGATCCATTGTCAGGAGCATGTACAGACAAATCAGTATTATCACGATACTGGCGAGTTGGGTAAGGGTAAAGAGGCCAATGCCCGCATCGTTATTGAGATAAACCTGCCAGGTCAGCGGATTGTCGCGGAAGGGCTCCTCGAGCACACTGCGAAAGACCGAGTACCACAGAATAGTGTGCCAGAAGGCAAAGCCGGGTGAGCGGCTGTGCCTGAGTGCCCAGATCGATACCAGTAGTACCAATAGACCCACAACAATGCCATAAAACGGGGTATTGTGCACCACGCAGTCCAGACCAAACTGCACCTGCGCACAAGCCGGAGGTGCGTACTGCCACAAGGGTTCACCAAAGACAAAACGTCCTACTGCGCCAAAGGTTTCTGTACCAACCTCAGGCCAGGTAAAACCAATCGGCCAGTCGGTCAAGCGACCGCCTGTATCTGTACCGTTCATAAAGTTTCCCAGACGACCACCCATGATGCCCAGCCCAGCCACCGGTGCCATAACGTCCAGATAGGCCCACATATTGAGTTTGTGAATCCGTGCATACAGCCAGGTGGCTAGCATAATGCCGATGATGCCCCCATGTATACTGATGCCTCCTTGCCAGATGTAAAGCGCTGACAAAGGATTGCCGCCCGGTCCAAAAAAGGCACTGGGACTGGTAGCAACATACATTAAACGAGCACCGATAATGCCAGCAATCACCAGGTAGACTGCCATATCCAGTAACTTTTCAGCATTTAGCCCACGCTTTTCTGCCAGTCGCGTAGCCCAGATTGAGCCAATGAGCACTCCTAAAGCGATAAAAAACCCGTACCAGCGAATTGCCAGCGGTCCAATTTGAATCATGATGGGATCCATACCAACCTCACTCTCAACTTAAAGATGGTGTTTCGATCTTCAACTCACCAAAGTATATAGCGAAAAAATGCTCGAGGCATTTGCCAAACATCATACCTGTTTACTAGAGTAGGCGCGGGAACACAACAACGCCTATGGCGATTACCAGAATTAGCTTGGCAACCACACCTCCAAGCGTGCCTACCAGCGCTCCCAGACCTGAGCGGAAAGCATCTGCTGGTTGGCGTCCCGCTATTAGCTCAGCAAGGACTGCTCCGAGCAGCGCTCCCAGGAGAAAGCCTAGCGGTGGAAAGAAGACAATGCCTAAAAGCGCGCCGATAACACTACCCCACACACCGGCCCGACTTGCGCCAAAGCGCTGCGCGCCGATGACACCAGCCAGATAATCCAGCAAAACAGACAGCAGGGCCAGTCCACCAACAAAGAGGAGGATAGCGGGTGTCAGTGTCTCAAAATTGCTTATCCAGGCAGCGATGAAAGCTCCCAGCGCAGCGACAGGGACACCTGGCAGCATCGGCAGTATGATGCCAGCAATAGCAATCAGAAATGACAAAAAAAATATTCCAAAGGCCAGTGCATCCATATCTTTATAGTAGGGGGTAAAGGCAGTGGGCCGTGTGTTTAAAAGCAGCAGTGGCTGATAAAGAAGCATTTCCACGAAGTATACTTAAGGATGCTCCTTACGACCTACAGAAGTTGAAAGCGAAGCGCTAGGGCGACGTATGGTTTTGTCATGAAACTGAAGTATCGCACCTGGTTCAGAGCGCTGCCCATTCATTTCCAAACAACAGCGCTGTGAGGTCCTTCACCGCGTTTGATAGCCCCCTATGTCGTTGTGAGCGTAGTGTAACGAAGCGAAGCAAACTCGCCGTCAGCACTTCCTGCACGTGCCTTTGGCGGGACGCTTTCCGCTAACACCTCGCCATGACAGTGTTATTCCTTTGCCTATACCTTCCTACGCTTAGCTGACAGCCTAACAGCTAATTGCTAACTGCCTTTTAGTCAAGGCTGATATTGCGAACGTGGCCCATCAGATAATCAATGGCCGGTGGTATTGAGGGCAGGATGGCGGTCAGTGAATCATTCACGCCTTTGGGACCGCCGGGGAGGTTGATGATGAGCGTTGTTTTGCGAATGCCACAGACCCCACGAAAGAGTACTGAGCGCGGACTGTGGCGCATGCCGACAATCCGCATATACTCTGCCAGACCTGGCACTTCCCGCTCAATGACTTCCTTAGTGGCTTCTGGCGCACGTTCTTTCATTAGCATCCCTGTTCCACCCGTGGTCAGCAGAAGGTCGCTATTGCCAGTATCGGAGAGCATCCGGAGCTTTGAGCGAATGACGGACTGTTCATCGTTAACGATTTGGTAGTCAACCTCAATGAAAGGACCTTGGGACAGGATCCGTCGAATCTCAGCAATGGTACTGATCACCCGCTCGGAACTTGGACCCTCATCATTAATCGCCAGTATAGTCGTACGAATCATAATCCCTAGGGTAGCGCTAAGTCACACAGTTTGTCTTTATGATGTCCCACATTTAATACCAGTTCGGCATAAATCCTTGGGTTTATCCCAACGATTTATGCCGAGCAGAGCGAGCAGGAAGGGGGTAAGTGCTTTTCAAATCCCTAACCAATTTATCGGGCTCGGTAAAAAGTCTGGCAGGATACTTGTCATGAAGGTAATCAAATGCGCTCGAGAGCTTCATATGGGGGTGCAGGATAGCGTACCTGGATGTCATCGCCGGGGCGTATGAGACCCCCAACCCGCACAATGCCCATAATGCCTGCCTTGCGAATGAGTTTACCTGCAGCATCCTCGTCTAGTACGGCTTTCATCAGCCCAGTCTGAAATGCATCAAGCTGCGAACAGGGATTGCGCAAGCCTGTGATTTCAATGACTGCTTTTCCCAGTTGCAACTGGCTGCCTTTGGGTAATTCCAGTAATGGGACACCTGTAGTGGTGATATTCTCGCCGATGTCGCCTGGATTTAGCTTAAAACCCTTTTGGTGCAGCTCTGCAAATAACTCGGCATGGAGGAGATGTACTTGCCTCAGATTGGGCTGGCTGGGGTCGGCACGCACCCTCGAGCGGTGCTTGACGGTTGTGCCACTGTGAGCGTCTCCTTCGACCCCCAGACCCGCAAGCAGACGAATATGCTCACGGGGAGTTTTACTAAAGCTATGTGCAGTGCTGCTGCAAACAGCCAGAACCTTCATGCGTTCGCTCGTTTGCTGAGCAGATCAGTTCGGGCTTCCTTTGCCCAGGGGTGATAAACCCGTAAGCTTTGGCGCAAATCCCACAGGTGATTGAGGTAGGCCAGGGCTGCTTCGTCGATGCCGACTTTAAGTCCAGCATTTAGTTCAGCCAAGTAAGGTGGCGTGCCAGGCTGATCCCAGGCAATTTTATCTGCTACAAAGACGATTTTGTCTGTCAGTGAAGCATTGGCTTTGAGCGTGGTGTGACAGCCTATGGCGCTGAGAATCTCGCTATCTTCAAGCTGAAAGACCTGCTGGGCAAGAGCTACAGATAGTTTTTGATGAATGATCATGGGAAAACTGGCTTCTTCAGGCAGAATCTCGATATCCAGCGCTTCAGCAACGGCAATACGCTCACGATTTGGGATGATGGCGCTGATGTCATGAAGCCAGGCGGCGACCTGCACAGCCTCAGTGTTAGCTCCAAAGGTTGCAGCCAGCACTGTTGCCTGATTGGCGACAGCCTTGACATGCTCGAAGGTGTGTGGCTGCTCGGACAGTAAATACCCTACATCAATTTCAAGATTGCCTGTGAGTTCAACATTTTTGATGTAGGGTTCCAGTGTGCTGTTCACGCTAACGCTTAGATATCCTCGAGTACCTTAAGGACGCTCCCGGCAACCAAACCCTTGCTGGCTTCACGGTGCTCGAGCATGTGGGGTGCGGTGAAGTGCGCCTTGAGGTGAGCTATGCTTTCCCATTTTTCCACAAAGGTGATTTCGTCGTTATTGGTGCTTTGATTGCCGATATCGGTTGCTGTGTCAATCGTGGCGGTGTATTCAATACAGCCGTCTTCCTCCAGGACTTTGGGGATGAGTTTGCGTATCAATGCTGCTAGTTCATCGCGCTTGCCCGGGCTTACCTGAATTGTTGCCAGTACATGTATCATAGCGCCTTCTCCACGATATAAACGCGCTCCATTCGATCTGGTGAAACACCGCCAGGGCGCATGGGGTCGATGCGCGTGAGTTGATCAAGTACCTCGAGCCCTTCGATAACCTTGCCAAAGACGGTGTGCTTGCCATCCAGCCAGGGGGTGGTTGTAAAGGTGATGAAAAACTGGCTACCATTGGTGCCTGGCCCAGAGTTAGCCATACTCAGAATGCCCTTGCCACTATGGGTCTTGCCATTATCCGTTTCATCAGGAAACCTGTAACCTGGACCACCGCGACCGCTGCCTGTGGGGTCACCGGTCTGTGCCATAAAGTCCTCCAGCACGCGGTGAAAAATGATGCTGTCGTAGTATTTATTCCTTGCCAAAAAGACAAAGTTGTTGACGGTTATGGGTGCGTCCTGGGCGTATAGTTCGACAGTCAAACGGCCTTTGCTTGTTTCAACAATTGCCTGATAGCTGGTGTCGCGCTCAAGGACTTTCTCCGCTTTGCTGAACTGAGTTTGGCGCACGCTGCTTAGCTCCTGGCACAACGTGTAGCCTTCTGGAATAAACGTCATTGCTCTCCTTTAGCTTGCTGAATAATATAAACTGCTTCCATGACGTCAGGTGCGGCGAAGATGCCGATAGCCAGCGCTTGGTCGATGCGCCCGGAAACGGCGTCGTAGCCTTCGATGTTAAAACTCTCACCAATATCGGGTAAAACGGAAAGCGTTTCTAACAGATAAGCCTCGATGGTACTATCCGGTTCGCCTGTGAGTATGATTCCCTGCTCAGCCGCTTCTGCCAGAGTATCAGTAAGCAGCAAAATGGCACTAGGTTGTCCGGGGTCAATGCGGTTAATGACGTCCAGCACTTCGGTGCCTTCAATGACCTCACCAAAAACCGTGTGGGCTCCGTCTAACCAGGGGGTGGCAGCAAAGGTGATGAAAAACTGGCTACCATTGGTGTTGGGGCCAGCATTGGCCATACTGAGGATGCCAGCTTTTTCGTGTCTGAGCTCAGTAAGGATTTCATCCTGAAATTGGTAGCCTGGGCCGCCGCGTCCGGTACCTGTGGGATCACCTGTCTGGGCCATGAAGCCCTCCAGTACGCGGTGAAAAACAATGCCGTCATAGTACTTGTGCAGTGCTAAAAATACAAAGTTGTTGACCGTGACAGGCACTTCATCCTGAAAGAGATTAAGCCGCATAGTGCCTTTGCTGGTCACGACAATGGCCTGATAATCAGTATCTGGCTCGAGTACGTCCTCAGCAGCCTCAAACTGCTGTACCTGATTATCACTGAGTAATGCAGTAAAAACATAGCCTTCGGGTAGCTCTGGTAGAGTGGTTATTGCCTCCGAATCAGTTTCTGCCACATCCTCGGTACTGGGCTCTTGTTCATTTGCTTCTTCAGTGTCACTGGCCTCAGAGGTTTCTGCCTCGGCCTCCGCCTCGGCTTCATCATCGACCTCGGCCTCGGTGGTTGTCTCTGCACCTTGTGCGGTGACGGTACCGGGATTACCTTGCTCCCGCGAGAGCCACAATCCACCTGCTACCAATAGTAAAACAACTGCAAAAGCAGCTGCGATTTTAGTCATCATGAGGTCTCCTGATTCGCTTTGGTGTACTAAACGTCATGCTCTGTAGTGTACACATAAGCATAAGGTGTGCGGGTTGCCTGATGAGACGAAAAAGAAGTCCCGCTTATAGAGACTGTGACTGCGTGAGCGCTAAAGTATAGCTATGAAGCACTTGAGTCTTTCACTATTGGTTTTGATACTGGCCGCCTGCGCCCCATCTGTTTATCAACCTTATCCTGTTGCCGAAGTGGTCCTCCCGCGCGATCATGCTGCCCATGTCGCGCCTATCGAATGGTGGTATTACACGGGACACCTGAGGGATGAAGACGGTGTTGACTACGGTTTTGAGCTGACTTTTTTCAAGGCCTATGCGCCCCAGTCTTTGCGTGTTTTAGGTATTCCTGTTTATCCACTTTTTGAAAAAGGCCATGTGGCGCACTTTGCTTTCAGCAATAAGACAACGCAAGACTTCGCTAAAGCAGAGCGCAGCGATTTCTGGGGCTACAGTTCGGGAGCGTCCTTTGAAAGCCTCGATGTCTTTGTGGGCAACTGGTATGCGCGGATGGCGGATGATGGCATTAGTCATGAGATTTGGGCCAGTGTGGATGACAAGGTGTTAGAGCTTCGCCTGACACCTGCCAAGCCCATAGCCCTGCACGGCGATCCACCTGGCATTCAGTCGATGGGTCCAGGGGGTACAAGCTATTACATCGCCTCGACGCGGATGGAGGCTGTCGGTCGTTTGGGAACAGCCTGTGGTTTTTGGGGTTGCGACTGGCAGTTAGTTAGCGGGCAAGGTTGGCATGATCAGCAGTGGGGAGATTTTGATCTTTCAAGCTATGCAGGTTGGGACTGGTTTGCCTTGCAGTTTGACGATAACACCGAGTTGATGCTCTTTTTAATCCGTGAGCCGAATGGGAGTTACAGTGCTGCGGGCGGAAGTTTCATTACCAACGATGGGCGCGTTGTCGATTTAGCAGCCGCAGACTTTGAGGTTGTTGAAACGGGTCTGATCTGGGAGAGTGAGGCAACTGGTGCAATCTATCCAGTGCAGTGGGAAGTTCGTGTTCCGCGCTTTGGCATTGATGTGCTGGTCACCCCCTCCTTTTTTGAGCAGGAAATGGATACCAGAGCCAGTACGGGCATCGTTTACTGGGAAGCTGCGATTGAAATCTCTGGCTCACATACGGGTCTGGGTTTTGTAGAGCTGACCAACTATGATCTTTATCCCTATGGTCTGACAGATGATGATACGCCCCTGAAACCCTTGCGCGGCCCGACATTTGGTCTGTGAAATCAAGTCCCTTATACCGAGCCTGACAAACTGGTTAAAGATTTGGGTAGTGGTTCAACAGAGACTGCTAATGTTTGGTTTGGAGATGCCTGATTCCCATGAACAAGGGGTTGCAACCCCTTGTTTGTACCAATGGCAGTTATGATTGAGCCACTACCAGGATTTGAAAGGCAATCTCCGCTTCCTAACGCTCTGCTCGGGATGAATCGTTGGGTTTATGCCAATGATTCATCCGGAACTGGTATTGATACCAGTTCTATGCAAGAGTGACGTAAACCTGATCTCATGATTTCTTCTCGCGTCCGCTCGGGTGCTTGAGTGACTTGGGTCACCTGGATCACTCAAGCACCAAAATGGTATGACATTCGTCACTCGAGCGCTAAAAGGGCTTCTCATCCTGGTATTCGTAAGAAATTTGTAATGGTCGTCTTGCTAGCTTGGCGTTATGACATTAAATGACCTGCTTACGACCTTCGTCAAGCGTGGTGCTTCCGATATTCATTTGCACGCTGGTCTACAACCCATGATTCGCATCAATGGTGCGCTCGAGACCGTCAGTGATAAGCGTCTGACATCCCAGTTTACAGCCTCTTTGGTTGAAGTTTTATGTGATGATAAGGCCAAGGCGATCCTGGCTACCAAGAACCAGGTTGATCTGGCCTACAGCGTTCCGGGCCTGGCGCGCTTTCGTGCCAATATTTTTATGCAACGCGGCAGCTACAGCGCTGTCCTAAGAGTTATCAATTCTGATCAGGATATCCTTAAAGTTGTCAACCTGCCCCAGGAAATCATCGAATATTTTCGTGATCAGGAAAAGGGTCTGGTGCTGGTGACAGGACCAACAGGTTCGGGTAAATCAACAACTCTGGCCAGGGTTATTGATGAGATCAATAAAGCCCATGCCAAGATGATTATCACCATTGAAGACCCAATAGAGTTTCTGCATGCTTCAAAAAAATCTGCCATTGTGCAGCGGGAGATTGGACAGGATGCCCCCAGCTTTGCCGAAGCGCTGATTGCGGCCATGCGCCAGGATCCTGAAGTCATTATGATTGGTGAGATTCGCGATTATGCCACCGCTTCGGCTGCCATTTCAGCGGCGCAGACAGGGCATCTGGTGTTCTCCACCATGCACACGATGGATACTGTACGCACCGTTAATCGTATGATCGAACTGTTTCCACCGCATGAGCGTGGCACAGCGCGACTTCTCTTTGCGGAATCACTGGTTGGTGTGGTGTCCCAGCGCTTGCTGCCGCGTAAGTTTGGTAAGGGACGGGTGGCTGCCACGGAGATTCTCAAGGGCAATTTGCGAATCAAGGACCTGGTAAAGGATGAGGACCGAACGGGAGAGCTCTACGACGCAATTCGGGACTCGCGCCTGGATGGAATGCAGACCTTTGACGATAATATCGCTGAACTATACGGTGAGGATACCATCGACTATGCCACAGGGATGGCGGCGGCAACCAGTATGCAGGCTTTTAAAATGGCTGCTACGCAGATTGATCTCGAGCGTGGCCGTGAGACGCCCAGTCTGGGCATTACCCAATTTGGGTGAATCAGTACTGGAATCGGTTTGCTCAAACAGCATAGTATTAGCACTATGGCCCATTCCAGCAGAACAAACACACAATGCCGGATTGCTTATGGTCTCAACCCGCACCTGCCTGAGTTTTCAGGTGTCACAGCGATAGAGCTGGGTCAAAGGCTCAATGATTATGGGCTAGACGGCGTGTTTGTCAAAGCTCCCAGCCTCGAGTTTGTTCAAGGTCTACAGGCTGGGGGTTTAGCTGTGTACACCTCAGTGGCTGTCTTCGCTGAGGCGGGTATCTGGCAGAGGTTTCCGGCGTCCCGGCCGGTTATGGCTGATGGTTTACCTGCACCCAAAGAGGAGTGGTATGAACCTGCCATTCCCACACTGCCCGAACTTAGGGAAGCGAGGCTTAAGAAACTCGAGTCCCTCGCTCGCACCCTGCCCCTGGATGGTTTATGGCTCGATTTCATTCGCTGGCCTGCCAGATGGGAGCTTGCCTCCCCGTCTCTGTATCAGAGTTCTTTTGATGACCCCACCCTGACACAGTTTCAGAATGATATAGGCGTTACTTTGCCGAAAGTCACTGTGCCTGAGCTGGCAGGATGGTTGTTAAACAACATGCCAGATGAATGGGTTCGCTGGCGCTGTGTTCAGGTCAGCAGTTTTGTGGCGGAAGCGAAAACCCTGCTCAAAAAGTACCTATCAGGCAGTCTGCTGGGCGTCTTTACGGTTCCCTGGATAGATGACGAGATGGTAAAGGGTGTGCGCGGTGCCAATATCCAGATTGTGGGACAGGACCTGGGACTTATGGCGCAGCACGCAGATGTCATCTCACCGATGCTTTATCATCGGCTGTGTCAGCGCCCTGCGACCTGGCCAAAAGAGACCTGCCAGTGGCTCGAGCAAAGGATTGATGTCCCGGTCTGGCCAGTTATCGAGGCCATTAAAGGGGACAGTTATAGCGCCAAGGAGTTCGCGACTGTCGTGTCGAGCCTTGGGTCTGCAAGCGGCGTTATTGTGTTTACCCTCGAGGGTTTGCTGGCAGATACACTAAAGCTTAAGGTGCTTTGAAGACTGCTTCTTATCAAAACAGACCACGGATTTTTCCGCTGGCATCCACCGTTATTTTCTCTGCTGCTGGTGTTTTGGGTAAACCTGGCATGGTCATGATATCGCCCATATAAGCAACCACAAAGCCAGCACCACTGCGAACCTTCAGGTCAGTTACCGTAACGCTAAAGTCTGTGGGTCGATTTTTGAGAGTGGGTTTGTCTGAGAGGCTTAGGGGTGTTTTTGCCATGATGACGGGTAGGCCCTTGGCTTCCTTTTCGGCATGTCGCAGTGCGTGTTTGGCTGTTTGCGTATAGGTCACACCTGCTGCGCCATAGACTGAGCTTGCTATACGCTCGATTTTGTCTGCAATAGGCAGGTCAAGATCATATAAGGGTACAAGCTTCTGGTCTTGCTCGAGGCTATCCAGAACCTTTTGGGCCAGTTCAATTCCGCCTTCACCCCCTTGGCTGTGGCAGTTGGCGATGGCAATGTTCACATCTTGACGCTTGGCATACTCCAGGATGATGTCAAGCTCAGACTGGCTGTCATCCGCGAAACGGTTGAGGGCCAGTACCGGACGGAAGCCATGTAGTTTGATGATGTTAATATGCTGTTCCAGATTGGCGAGACCACGCCCTACGGCAGTGGCGTCTGCCTGTTGGATATCACTCGCACCACCATGATGCCTAAGCGCACGTACAGTCACCACCACCACTACAGCCTGTGGACTAAAGCCTGCCTTACGTGAGACGACATTAAAAAACTTCTCGGCACCAAGGTCAGCACCAAAACCAGCTTCCGTTACAACGATATCTGCGTGTCCTAAAGCCATGCGGGTCGCGATGACGGAGTTGGTTCCATGGGCGATATTGGCAAAAGGACCCATATGCACGAACGCTGCCTGACCCTCCAGTGTTTGTACCAGGTTGGGCTCGAGTGCTTTTATCAGCAATGCTGCCATAGCACCCTGCGCTTGTAGCTCTCTGGCATATACAAGCTGCTTATCCTTGTTTTTGCCTATCCGAATCCGTCCAAGGCGCTCCAGCAGATCTGAGAGATTTGTTGCTAGAGCCATAATGGCCATGATCTCACTTGCCACTGTGATGTCAAAACCACTTTCGCGTGGAATGCCGTGAGATTTGCCCCCCAAACCAACTAAAACATGGCGCAAAGCTCGGTCGTTCATGTCCAGTACACGCCTGATCTCAATTTGACGTGGATCAAGGTTTAAAGCGTTGCCTTGTTGCAAGTGATTATCCACCATGGCACAAAGCAGATTATTTGCGGCAGTGATGGCATGAAAGTCACCGGTAAAATGCAGATTGATATCGTCCATAGGAACGACTTGCGAGTAACCACCACCTGTTGCTCCACCTTTAATGCCAAAAACCGGCCCCAGGGATGGCTCTCGCAGAGCGACCGAAACCCTTTTGCCCAGTTTGGCGAGCGCCTGCGTTAAGCCGATCGATATCATGGTTTTGCCTTCGCCAGCGGGTGTTGGAGTGATGGCGGTGACGAGCACCAGCTTGCCTCTGGGTGTGGGCGCTTCCCCTTGAACCTTGGCGATAAATTCCCCGTAGCGAAAGAGTTTGCTTTCTGCTATATCCAGTGTGGCTGCGATTTCCGAAATAGGTCTTAATTTTGCGGCTTGTGCAATTTCTATGTCACTCATATTAGCAGTTTATATCAGTTCCGGATAAATCGTTGGGTTTATTCCCCTGATTTATCCTGAGCAGGGCGTTAGAAACCGAGAAATACCTTTTAATACCCACTATCAATTTATTGGTCTCGGTATGATTGGGTTTTTTTCTTTAGCGTGTAGATTGGCTGTCCCAAGGACTATCAAGCAGTGAGCTAGCTTGTGCCGCGCATATGCGGACCAACAAAGATAACCATCACAAGTAACCAAAGCAGGTACAGGACAAGTGGCGCGAGTAGAAGTACAAGCAGCAGCTTATATTTTGATTTTTGCATGAAAAAGAACATGGCCAATGTGCCAGTTATGATAAGTAGCAGCAAGGGTAAAGTGGCCATGATCCTTTGTAGTATACAGGTGCCGTCGGTTGTTGACCTGCACTTGGGAACTTTGAAGTCGGGAGGCCTTTTAACTGATAATATCGGTTCGGGATAAATCATTGGGTTTATCCCGATAATTTATCCCGAGCAGAGCGTTAGGAACAGAGAAACTGCTTTATAAATCTGTAATCAATTTATCGGGCTCCGTATAAGCGTTGTGCCAATGGCGAACGCTGATTCTGCTGGTTTCGGGACTAGGGGGCGCGCTCGAGTTGCTGACCATCAATTCCCCAACTGCGATAAGGATCGAACAAGGGATCATTGGTTAAGACATAGCTACCGTCACTGAGTCGCCAGCTGTTGTCGTAGTGGGCGGGCAACTCAACCTGCTGACCCAAAACAGGATCGCTGTAGCTTTCCACACCGCGGATAGTCTCACTGAACATAGTGTCGATACGGTCATTACTGGCCATGCGGTTCTCAAAACTTTCACTCATCAGGTCACTGATATAGCGATTGGTCTCTGCTATGGTGTTGTTGGGAGTGCTTCCTCCACTGCTACGCGGTTGGTTCATTTTGCGGTAGTGCTCTGCGATCAGTCTATTCCACTCGGGATTGACTCTGCTCATGCTTAGGAGAGTTCCTGCAAAGTCACCAAACTCACTTAGCTGGCCTGCGGGTGCACGGATGACAAAACCAAAGGCAAAGCCGTTCAAATACTGCAGTACGCCACCCATAGCGTCAGGTATACTTGTCTCCGTAATCATTACCACTGCACCAATACTTTCGTGAACAGGCTGCCCCTGATGGCTGTAGGCATAGCGGATCTCAGCTGCCTCGACCCAGGTGCGCATGCCAGTAAATGGGTCGTGTGTATTCCAGGACTGAAACTGGGCGGCAATTTCAGGGTGGTCACGGTACTCGAGCACCTGTGCACTCGGATAGCTGCGTCTGACAGCAGCGTGCAGGTAGTCACGTGCGCTACGGATTGGTTCTGAGAGACAGTCTTTAGGTACCTGTATGCCAAGATTTATGTTGCTGTAAAACCAGCTTTCCATAGGTAAGGTTGCGAAGCCACTGAGTTCATCAGGTGAGGCGACAGCAAACACTGCCTGAGGCGCAGAGATACAGGGGTGCGGAGTCCATAGCACTAAGCTCTCCTTGGTCCAATCATGCGGAATCATCAGTGTCATTGCCAAAATGGGTTGTCCAAACCCATGCTCATCAATAACCTGGACCTCTTTCAGGCGAATGCTCTCATATTGACTTGTGCTGTTTTGGTTTGTGTCTGTACTGGGGCTGCTGGCAGCTTGACGCTGGAGCGTGTAACTGGTAGTTCCAGTGGTAAAAACAAGTGTGTCACCTTGTAAGCTGGCGCTGAACTCAAACTGGTTGCCTGCACTGCTGAAGATGCCGCGCAGTTGCCCAGCACTACCTTGGGCCATAACAGGAAACGTCTGGTTGTTGAAGATTAGCTGTCCACTGTATTGCGCTGCACTTCCTTGCAGGCTAAGTTGCAATTGGCTATCTGCAAAGGTTCCGATGAACGGATCGAGGAGAGTATTGCTTGCCTGGCTGCTTGGCAAGGATTGGTCAGCTACAGGACTTTGCGCCTGAAGACTGAAGCTGGCCAGCATGGATGCAAAGGTTGTTTCGTACTGGGGGTAACTCGTCGGTTCGGCTGCGTACACGAGGCTGTAAAGCAAGCTGTCTTTCATAAATACCGTCATTGTTCCAGTCACAGCCGTCATTGTTTCAGGGTCGGTACCGTTAAAACCAAAGGCTCGTGCCGGAAGTCCGGCAACCTGTTGGTTGGAGATTTGACCAAGCCTGAAATTCGGCATTTCTGACTGAAACTGATTGATCATAAGACCTGCGATATCATCCAGGCTCATGTGCTGTACTTGCTCCATCTCTTCAGGGCTGAAGGGCACGACAAAAATGCCAAAACCTATCGTATCACTGGCGTTTATCTCGGTGCCACCAACAGCTTGCTCAACAGTCCAGCCAGCAGGATAATGGATTGTGTAGCCAAAATTGGTGTCGGTATAGGTAGACATTTGGGCTGTTACGGGGTTTAAGAATAAACCCGACA
>CAZZPQ010000036.1:0-22432 GCA_964655595.1 uncultured bacterium | reverse complement strand
ATGTTATACCAGTACCGGATAATACCGATTCCGATAATACAATAACAAAATCCAGATGGTTTTGTATCGTTTCTTATCGGAATCGGTATCTGATTCATCTCCCAGGCGTTCTCGCTGTGCTCGGAAACACTCGGCTTATTTCTTAAGGAAAAAACCGGAATTGGCAAACGTCGTTGGGTTTATCCCAAAGATTTATCCCGAGCAGAGCGTCAGGAAGCGGGGAAGTACTTTTCAAGTCTTTAACCTGTTTATCGGACTCGGTATTGCGGGTTTTAAAGGCTTGATGCTAGTTTCGGACAAGTTTATGTCGCACAGTTCGTAGAGAAAGCCCTCGTAGACCCTCAACGCTCTGTACGCCAGAGCAGTGCATCGCGATACGCAGCTCATGCAAGATGGGCTCGAGTATGCGAATAACTGCTTCGGCAGATTCAGTAGCCGGTTTAAGCAGGGGCTGAGCTATAGCACAAACCTTGGCGCCAAGTACCAGCGCCTTGGCGATATCCAGTCCGCTGCGGATACCCCCGGAAGCGATTAGTGGCATCTGGGGTAAAGCTCTATGAATGCTTTGTAGCGCGTCTGCCGTGGGGATGCCCCACTCAACCAGCTCCGGATGACGAATCTCTCCATAGCGCGCCAGTTCCTCAACTCGAGCCCAGGATGTGCCACCAGCACCTGCAATGTCAAGTGCTGCCAGCCCGGCTGGAGCGACCTTCTGAGCCAGTTGCTCACTTAAGCCATGCCCCACTTCCTTAAGGATAATGGGGTAGGGAACCTTACGGACAATATCAGGAAGCTTGCTGATTATATTGCAAAAATCACTGTCACCGTTTTCTTGCAGCGCTTCTTGGAGGGGATTCGTATGTAGTGCCAGAGCGTCTGCGGCAACCAGTTCAATCGCCTGCCTGATGTGCGCACTGCTGTAGCCCTTATTGAGCTGCGCCACCCCCAGGTTGCCAATCAGCAGGATGTCTGGTGCGTAGCTCCGGATCTGAAAGGAGGCTAAGGCCTGGCTTTGCTCGAGCATGATGCGCTGCGAGCCCAGCATGAGTCCGATGCCCAGTTCCTGCGCTGCTATGGCCAAATTCTTGTTGATGGTAGCTGCCAGCGCTGCGCCTCCGGTCATGGCACCAATCAGCAGGGGTGCCCTAAGGTGTTTGCCCAGAAAATGAGTTGTTAGCTCAACAGAATCAAGGCTGGTTTCTGGTAAAGCCTGATAGGGCAGATCAAAATACTCGAATCCCGTGCTGCGCCTCTGGTAATTAACAGGATAGTTAAGGCAGATATCGATGTGTTTGAGTTTACGTGTTTTGATGTTGGACACAGGGTTCCTCAATGCTGTAAGGCACTGCCACATTGGCAGTTGCAGTGCTTGGCAGTTTAGCACATACAAAGTACCCAGATTTTGGCGGCTGCCATAGCCATGCTGCCAAAGCCATGCTGCTATTGCCATAAAGGGGCATACTTTACGGCGCGTACCTGCGCTTACCTGTATGCTGGTGATGTGAGGCGTGCCGCCCTTTTTCTACTACTTTTTCTCCTCGCCTGTACGCCACCAGACAGTGGTCCGGCTCCTGAACTGCAGCTGTCACGCTCAGCGTTATCACTCAGCACCGTTGCACAGGACACACTGATTATCCGCAACCTTGGTGAGCCGAATTCAGTCCTTGACTGGTCGATAGAGTCGAGCAGTTCTTTGCTGTCTTTAAGTAGCCGCTCTGGACAGTTGAGGTATCAGGAAGAAACAAGCGTAACGGTGTCCCTGAGTAGTGCCTGGCCTCCGACCACCCCTCAGGATAGCGCCGACCTTAGCATTCTTGCAGGTAATACCAAGCGTACCGTTACGGTGCAGCTTCCAGGCTTTCCCAAAGCAGACACGCCGATGATTCTGATCTCACAGTCGTCCATTGCACTGGATAAGGGCAGTGCTACAGGCAGCCTGGTCATTCGCAATATTGGGGGGGTAGCATCTATGCTTAACTGGTCAGTTGCGCATGTTGGCAATCTGATTTTTGCTCCGGCCTCAGGCAGTATTGAGGGGGGTAAGGAACTGCGTGTATTTGTTACGGTGGATCAGCGCAGGGTTTCTGCCAATCAGGATGTCACGGAATCTTTCCGCATTCTTTCGAATGATACCGACGGCAAAACACCTTCGGTTTTTGTGACTTACAATTTGCCCAGTAGTGGTCTTGAGCTTTGTGGTACTTTTCCCAGCTCGCAGCAAATCAGTCTGTCCACTGCCACTGCTATCTCTGGGCTTCCTTATGTAGCAGATGAATTGCTCGTCCAGTTCGCGGCAGGCACTTTGCAGTCGCAGGCCACACGTGACTTGTCACAGGCGGTGTTGCACGACTTCCAGCTTCAGGAATTGAAGATGGCCACCAACCTTCGTCCGGCACTTGTAAGGGTTCCGGCTGGGAGAGATGTTCTCGAGTTTGCCAAGTCGCTCGAGTCCGATCCGCGCGTAGCCTATGCTGAGCCAAATTATTATCTCACAACACTATCCTTGCCCAATGATCCACTACTGTCCAAGCAGTGGCATCTGGGATCTTTTGGCATCCCTGAAGCCTGGCAGTTGCCGCCAGGTGCCAAGCCAGTCGTCATCGCTGTTATTGATAGCGGCTTTGACATTGCCCACGAGGATCTGGCGCTCAGGATGCTGCCTGGTTGCGACTTTTTTAATGGTGATAACGACCCGCGTCCAGCTAGTGGCATGCGATCTGATCAAATCAACCATGGCACGCACGTGGCAGGTGTCGCTGCCGCTACAGGGAACAATGCCGTGGGGGTAGCCGGGGTAGCCTATGGTCCCAACATCAGGATTTTGCCGCTTAAGGTTTTTGATGATCTTGGTGTCAATGGCAGTGTGGACAGATTGCTCGACGCACTCTTGTGGGCTGCTGGCTATGACTTGCCGGGTGTGGGGCGCAATCCTAATCCTGCTCAGGTGATTAATATGAGTGTAGGTGCGTCACCGACCCAGGAGCGCTTGAAGAGTCTGAATGAAGTGACGCGACAGGTGAATGCCAAAGGTGTGGTGATGGTTGCTGCGGCCGGCAATAATGGTCAGATGATTCTCTTGCCCGCGGCAGATGAGTTTGTCATAGCGGTGGGTTCGGTTGACCAGGATTATAGGCGCTCGCCGTTTTCCAATTACTCGGCGACGGGACCAACGGTCGATTTCATGGCTCCTGGGGGCATTGGCAGTGGTGGAATGTGTGCTGGTGTGCTAAGTACCATTCCAGGTTCTGAGTACGCTTGTATGGAGGGTACTTCGATGGCTGCACCTTTTGTCGCTGGCCTGGCTGCACTGCTGCTCGCTCAGGATTCAACACTCAGCCCTGCCGAGGTCAAAACCAAACTTCAGGACAGCGCCTTGTTTACGGACAGTATGACAAGCGCTGAGTACGGTGCAGGTGTTGTCTGCGCAGATAAAGCACTGGGCGCCAGCACCCGCTGCGGTATGAGTCTGCCTGAATAGCCTGAAGGTGTACTCACGGTCTGTGGCTCGGAAGCACGGCACTTGCGCTGATGAATTAATTATTAACCAGCGGCTTACCTGATTCATATCTGTAGGTATTATGCTGGCGGCAGCATGAAACATCTCTCCTATCTTTTTATTTTTGCAGCACTGCTGCTGCTGACGGCTTGTCCGACTGTGCCCCCGCCTGTGAGTCCAGGTCAGCCAGAGTTGAGTGGTCAGCCTGCGCTGGTGAGCGAACAAGGCAGTAGCTTTTCTATGCGCAATATTGGTGGCACGGCGCTCGAGTGGCAAATCTTAATCAGCAATGACCCCAGCAATCCTCAGCCAGGGAACTGGTTCACTGTTAGTCCCAGCAGTGGACGCCTGGCACCCAGTGAATCAGTCGGCGTGTCACTCTCACTAAACAGCGCATTTCGTGCGGGTTCGTACAAAGCCAGAATCTCGGTCGCTTATGCGGGTGGCAGCCAGCAGTTTGAGGTGCGGGGACAGATCAAATCAGATGAACCTGAGGTTGGCAGCTTTAGTCTGAGCAGTGATGGCATCAGCAACGCTATTGTGCCTGGGGCACCCTTGCAGATACCGATTTTTATCACGCGCGATAAGTTTGATGCGGCGGTAACACTCGAGCTCTTTGGCATTCCGGAGGGCCTGAGTGGCAGCTTTGTGCCTAATCCTGCCCTGGGTGATGAGGCGGCACTTATGTTGGAGAGTGACGGTAATGTCGCCAGTGGCAGTTATGTGTTTTCCGTGCGGGGGCGCGCTAACGGTCAAAGCAGCTCACTGGATATTACTGTTGGGGTGACTGGTAATCAGCAGGACGAGCCGGATTTTAACCTGGCACTTTCAACTGCCAGTATTCTCCTGAGCCCCGGTGAAACTCGTAGTCTCAGTCTTGATGTGCGTCGTCGGGGTGACTTTGCTGAAGACATCAGCCTTAGCGTCATTGATTTACCGACAGGACTCTCGGCTGCCTTTGTGCCGAATCCGGCGAGTGATAGCTCGAGTCTGACTCTGACAGCTGCTGCCACTATGGCAGTTGGCAGTTATGAGCTAGTCATCCAGGGTGAGGCTGGAGGTCTCAGCCGTAGTATCCGGCTGGGCGTCAGCATCAGAAGCTCAGACAGTTCACCAGGGCGCATCAGTGGGCGGGTAAGTACTGAAAATAGCCTTATTCCTCTGCAGGCAAGTCAGACCAGTCCACCGCAGATGTCTCAGGGCATGGGTGCGCAGACCTTTGTGCCGGGGCAACTCCTGGTTCAGTATCGGGATGGTAGTGATGCTTTTACTCTGTTGCAACGCGACAAGCCCATGCTGATTGAACAGCGTCAGCTTGTCGCCGAGAGTGTTCAGCAACGCTATGGGCTTCAGGTTTTGAGTCAGGGGTTGCCGGGACAGGCAGATCTGGTGGCTTTGCCTGCGGGTACGGATGTGCTGGAGGCTGCGCAAAGGCTCGCCCGGGATTCCATGGTGAAGTTTGCTGAACCCAATTATTATCTGCACAGCCTGGGCATACCCAATGATCCCCTGATTAGCCAGCAGTGGGCACTGGCAGCTTTGGGCTTGCCTGTTGCCTGGACAGCAGAAACAGGCAGTAGCAACCGAGTGATTGTCGCTGTGCTGGATTCTGGTTTTGGTATGCAGCATCCAGACCTCGCGAGCCGCTATCTACCTGGCTATGATTTTTGTGCTGTCAGTAGTGGGGATTGTAATGGGCAAACAGACAGTAATCCAGGTCATGGCACCAGTGGTAACATCCACGGAACCCATGTCGCGGGTATCATTGGGGCCATCGGCAACAATGGTCAGGGCATCAGCGGTGTGGCTTATGGCACGCAGCTGCGGATTCTACCCGTCAAGATGTTTAACGATCAGGGTAGCGGGGCAACCGTTAGCAGTTTTGTGAACAGCATTCGCTGGGCGGTTGGTCTGCCGGTCAGCGGCGTACCCAATAATCCAAACAAGGCCCAGATTGTTAACCTGAGCCTGGGTGGTTTTTTTGAAAGCGATATTTTGCAAACTGCCGTCACGGACGCCCGCAACGCCGGAGCGCTGATTGTGGCTGCTACGGGCAACAATGGCCTTGACCGCATCATGGTACCTGCAGCGCTGGACGGCGTCATTGCTGTTGGTTCGATCAACAGTCAGTTCCGCCGCTCCTGCTTCAGCAATTATGGTTCATCCAGCACCTATGGTCCCGGCAGTCTGGATCTTGTGGCGCCAGGTGGGGATGGACGGGCGCGCCCGAGTGGGATTGCCGCAGTACCAAGTTGCAGTCCGCCTGATGAAGCTATTTTGAGTACCCTACCTGGTGGTACCTACGGGCAACAGGCCGGTACTTCGATGGCGACCCCTTACGTTGCCGGCGTTGCCGCGCTCATTCTCAGCCAAAACCCTGCCTTGTCGGTCCAGCAGCTCGAGCAGCGTCTTTTGGCCTCCACTTTCTACAATGGCAGCACTATGAACCGCGCTGAATATGGGGCGGGGATCCTGCGAGCCGACCTGGCTCTGGGCTTACCCGGTCCGGGCTCACAGGTTACTGTGATTGCCGATGGCCCTGGTACTGCCGTCGATACCGTCACGCTTGATTTGCGGGGCAGCTCGAGCACCTTCAACTTGCGAAACCTTGCCGCAGGAAACTACACTGTGGAAGCTATCAGCAACGGTAGCCGAGGTAGTTTACAGGCTACGCAGGCTGTGACGCTGAGCTCAGGGCAAAGCCGGAACATCACGCTTGAACTGACACCCTAGACGTTTTCAGGATAAGCTGGCAAGGTGTCAAAACGCTGGCTGGTTTTTATTGTCTTTGCAAGTGCCTACTTGCTCTCTCACTTTTTTCGGGGTAGTAACGCTGTTATTGCGGGGGACTTAAGCCGCGATCTGGATTTGAGCGCTGCGCAACTGGGTTTGATGACCAGCTTGTTCTTTGCGACTTTTGCCCTGGCGCAACTGCCCTTAGGCAGCGCTTTGGACAGGTACGGCGCCAGGCGAGTGACGGCCATCATTATGCTTGTAACCGTTATGGGCGCGCTTATCTTTGCCACTGCCCAGAGTTTTGTACAGTTGGCACTGGGGCGCGCGCTTATAGGTCTGGGCACGGCTGCCAATCTTATGGGCGCCCTGAAGAGCTTCAGTACTCATTTCACCCCACCGCAATTTGTGATGGTCTCGAGCCTGTATCTGATGGTCGGTTCTTCGGGAGCGCTGATGGCAGCGACGCCTTTGGCGCTTCTGAACGCCGAGTATGGCTGGCGCGTTATCTTTGTTGGGGGCTCGCTCATGTTCCTGCTGGCTGCTGGCCTCATCTGGTTTTTAGCACAGGACAAAGCGCCAAGCGCAGATAATGAAGTGTCACAAGGGAGCTTTTATGATATTTTCTCCAGTCTGCGTTTTTGGCGCATTGGGCTGCTGAACTTTTCGCTGGTCGGTACCCTGCTGGCCTTTCAGGGTTTGTGGGCTGGACCGTTCTTGCGCGATACACTTGGGCTGTCTGCAGTGGCAACCGGCAACCTGCTTTTGGTACTGGCGATCAGTACCACGCTTAGCTACCTGCTGATGGGCTATCTCGGGCGGGTCGTGGGATTGGCCAAAATACTGAGTGTAGCTGCTTTCATGCTGTTTGTGGTTCAGCTACTCCTTGTTTTTGTCAGAGATAGCTGGTCACTACCGCTGGTTGCCTTGCTGCTGGCGTTTTACGGTCTGGCAGCGTCTGCTGGAATTCTGACCTTTTCGCAGGTGCGCAACAGTTTTCCTGATTACCTGACGGGTCGCGCGGTAACCGCCATCAATCTCTTTGGCTTTGCAGGAGGCTTCCTGCTCCAGTGGCTACTGGGGGTCATTATCGGCAGTTTTGGTGTTTCAGCGGCGCCCTATCCAGCAGTAGCCTACAGTACGTGTTTTGCTGTCATGGCTGTTATCAGCCTTGCTACTGCGCTCAATTACCTGCCACTGTTACGAGAAACTGATTAATACTGGTTCCGGATAAATCATTGGGTCTATCACAATGATTTATCCCGAGCAGAGCGTTAGGAAGCGAGGAACTGCTTTTCAAATCTGCAATCAATTTATCGGGCTCCGCATAAGGTTTAGGCCAACTCAACCTGTAACCAAAGAACCATCATCCTGCGGGCCTCGAGGGTTATGTGAACAGCGCCTTCCACAACCACCTCGTCTTTTTCTGGAGTGCCAAAAGCGTCACAGTGGCTTGCCCTCACTACCTTTAGCAAGCCTCCGGCAACGACTGCTGTCTGCGTTTTATCACTCACGTTTTGCAAGCGGATTAGCAATCCACCAGAAGCCGCTTGAACGTGCAGAGTCTGTACCTCAGCATGCGGCAAGCTCAATAATGATCCCTGAGCGGGCAAGGGTGTACTGGCTGTGGGTTCACCTAATTGCTGCATTAGCAGTCTGGATTGTGCAGCGTCCTGCCCACAGTGGTGTGCCCTGGCTTCATCAAAGCCACCGGCATGAGGATAGAGGCGATAGCGCGCGCTGACACGTCCTGGCTGGTGCGCCCGAAAATTGGTTTCCCAATAGTTATTCGTCACCCAGCCCAGGAGAACTGAACGCCCTAGGCTAAAGTTTTGTTGGTACTTGCCAAAGTTAAAGTCTCCGAATTGTACCAGTGGATTCTCCGGCATGGCTACCGTAATACCGCGCTCAGCGGTGGAAAAATCCACCCAGTTCTGAACGGTGAAATAGTCGCGGCAGACCCCAGGTAGCTGGTCAACTTCTGGAATGACTGCCTGTCCGCCAGTGTCATAGCGAACAGTTGCCCCTGGCAGATTGAAGGGGAATAGCAGATAGGTTGCTTCGGGATGGGTTTCCAGACCCATTTGCCAACTGCTGCTACACTCGATGTAATCGTCATATGAAGGTAGAAAGACCTCTTGGTGAATCAGGCCTTCCAGTGCCTCGATTGCAAGTGTTTGAACCACCCGAATGCCGAGAGGACTCTCAAACACCTGATGGCTGATGACGCCGCTGGCTGAGCTGCGGTTAGCCCACCAATCGCTGCGCCAACCAGAAGGAATCTCAGCCAAGTCTGCTGACCACGCCTGGTGAAACAGGCGCTTGCGAGGCCATTCATGCGCATGGTCGGCGACCTCTTCATGCACAAAATCATGGAGCGCAAAGCCCGCATCAGGATCAGCCCAGTCGTGCTGCAAGGCTTTGTCATAAAGACTGATGATGCCGCCAGCATTGCGGTCAAACTCGAGCCTGTAACGGTGGTTTTGGGCGCTGCACGACTCCTCACTGGCACGGTAAGTCGAAAGGTTGATTAGACTGCTGCGTGAAATTACCTTATAGCCAAAAGCGTCCAGTTCTGTGGGTGGCAGCGCATGACTATCAGCCTTAAAGAAGTCACCCCAATCAACAGCCTGGCGGTCCTGATGATGTCTGCCAGCGGTACTGTCATCTGGTAGACCGCGCGGGTTGAGTACAAAGGCCGGAACAACGCCGGCAAGCTTGCGCTTCCAGGGAAGCGGATTAAAGACCAGGAGGTCATTGTTGCTGGTTCTGCTGACCATACGTGCAAAGTCTGCCAGTGTGTCGCGCTGTAGCATCTGGCTTAAACTGCGGGCGGTATAGGCGTAGCCAGCTTTATGATGCCACTGGCTTCGGGTATCATCACTTTCGGGAACGCGAATGGCGATATCGGCTCCCCAGGTATGCTCATCCCAGAGGTGCAGATTCCAGTAGGCGCGTTCGCGGTGTCTGAGATGGCTTTGTCTGGCCCATAACGCAGCACTGTCCAGACCTTCCAGAACGGCATGAAGCGCGTCTGCATGGCGCATTGCCTCGCGGCTTTGGCGGTTGATGGCCTGTTCTCTGGCGCTGCTAATGGCTCCAAAGTTCCAGTAATCAGTCCAGTCACCCCGTAAAACAGGTAACTCAGACAGGTGAGCTTTCATGGCCTCCCACCACATGCTGGGCGTTGCCATGATGATGCGTGGAGCGTTGCCTGCCCCATTCCAGCTATCGATAAAGGCAGTAAAATCATGAGCTGTGCCTACATCACCGTAGGGATGATAGCTTTGTAACATCAGGATGGGCAGAGGATAGCCAATATCATCCAGATAATGCTGGAGACGGGGCCAGCGTACCTGCCTGAAGTCCTCAGCATCACGCCCAATCCCCTCGCGCCAGCCTTTGTCATAGGTCCAGCCGTTGAAGGTGGCTAAATGACGACCTGAGGGGCCCTGCCACAAAAAGGGGCGCGGACGTGGTTTAAGTGCTCCCCCAAAATGCGTGTTGATGGCTGTGCTATAGCCCTCGATGCCTGCGTCCAGCAAAGCATCAACAAAGGGCCAGTTCACCCCATTGACGTCGCAATTCATGGCGTGCCTTATGGTAAACCCGTAATCCTTACGCAGGACCTGAAGGTACTGCAGGGATTCCATGAGCTGATCGGTATCGACCAGGGGGGTCAGGTGGGCAAACAAGGCCATGATTTCAATGCGCCCCATGCGCTCGAGCTTTTGCAGTCGTTCAATCTGCTTAGGGCTGGCATAGCGCAGCCATTCCTGTAGGCCACAGGTGGTTTCAATCGTCCAGCGAAAGGCCCCGTCACTATCGCTATCGGCATGTTTTTCGGCCAATCCAATCGCCTCATCGATAAAGCGTGTGTTCAGATCCCAGACGATGGGCTGATCATTGGTGTAGCCAATATCCGTATGGCTATGATGAATAAGGTAAATACTGTGGATTTCTGGCATAAGGGGCTCCTTAAGGGCTTTGTTGCCACATCATATAGCTATAGCCCTAACCGCCTGGCAAGCTGTAGGAGTTTTACCGACAGAAGGCCAAGACAATCGTGGCAAACTGCTTATACTTAGAGGTGCTGGCTGTCACGCTGCTCCAAGTCACGCTGCTCCAAGTCACGCTGCTCCAAGTCACGCTAAAGGGTGAGGTGTTCATGGCAAAAGAAAAAGAGAGCAAAGCCGCTGAAGGTGTATCTGAAATAGTCAAGATTAAGGAAGGAAGCGCAAAAAAAGCGGCAAAAAGGAAAAAAGCCAACAAGGATAATAAGCTCGATAAGAAGTTATATGAAAAAGAGCTCGAGAAATTGCAAATTGAACTGGTTAAGCTTCAGGCCTGGATTCAGCACCAGGGTCTAAAGGTTGTGGTGATTTTTGAAGGGCGAGATGCGGCTGGCAAGGGTGGGACCATCAAGCGCATTACTGAAAGCCTGAATCCTCGCCATTGTCGGGTGGTTGCGCTCGGCAAACCTACGGAGCGTGAAAGGACGCAGTGGTACTTCCAGCGCTATGTTGAGCACCTGCCTGCAGCAGGCGAGATGGCGCTTTTTGATCGCAGTTGGTACAACCGTGCCGGAGTCGAGCGGGTCATGGGTTTTTGTACAGAAGATGAGTATCTCGAGTTCATGCAGTCCTGCCCCAAGTTTGAACAGATGCTGATACGAAGTGGCATAATCCTGATTAAATACTGGTTTTCAGTCAGTCCTGAGGAGCAGGAGCGCAGATTTCAGGATCGCCTGAAGCAAATCACCAAGCACTGGAAGCTGAGTCCTATGGATATGGAAAGTCGCCAGCGCTGGGTGGAGTATTCCAGGGCCAAGGATGAGATGTTCTCTTACACTGATATCAAGCAATGCCCTTGGTATGTGGTTAATGCTGATGACAAGCGGCGAGCCAGGCTCAACTGCATCAGCCATCTGCTCAGTAGTATTCCCTATGAGGATGTGATTCCCAAAGTCAGGGTATTGCAACCCAGGCAAGACGATGGCAACTATGTTCGCACCCCCATCTACGAGCAGACCTTTGTGCCAGAGCGGTACTGATCAGGATCGTGTGTGAAACGCAAAATCCCGATACAAGGCAAATCATTGCCGTGTATCGGGGAACGAGCTGAATCATTGTATCTCTGCTCGTGTTCTAATACGCATCTCCTGGTTGTGAATACTTCGTCGGGCTCAGCACAGGCTCCGCGAAGCAACCTCGCTTCATCATTAGGACATATGCCTTCAACGAGGTTGCTTGGGCTAGCACCGCGCGAGTGGCCAAAATGGACTATAGCGCGGTGCTGGCCTAAGATGAGTTACGCTCCAATGCCTAATGGATGACTTGCAGCATTGTTAAGGCAAGGCTCCTTTGAAGCGCACTACGATGACATAGGGGTCAGGGTGGCTTGTTCGTATGTTTAGATTGACCGTCTCCCCATTGCCCCGTGCAACATAGTAAGCCATGGAGCGTACTCGCGCGGTGGTAGAACGAAGGGGTTGATAGTTCAGTTTGGTCCAGCTGCCGTCGCGTAGATTGAGGCTCTCGTATTCATAACCATCGACGAGGAAGGTATTGTCGAAAAGTAGGCTTGGGGCCCAGTCCAGCATGAGCTCATGCATGGGTTTACCGCCAGCAAGCTCCAGATTGCGGATACCAACAGAAGGTTGCATCATAAGGTTACGCCAAAAGCTCTCATGCCCGACTTGCTCGGCGATGCGCCACAGGAGCAGAAAGTTATAACCATACATGCTAAAATCTTCTTGGGGATTTTCAGGGCGTCCATCATAAACAATGCGGTAGGCGGCTGGGTTAGCCAAGCCAAACCTTGCCACTCCCTGAATTTCATTCATTTGGCTACCCTGTCCCGCCAGCTCCGAAGCGGCTACGGCGCTTGGCTCTTCCAGCCATAGCTGTTCGGGCATTTTGCCACTAAGGATTCTCTGAGCCACTGCCACCAGGTGTTTAAGTTCATGGGTAATGGTGCTTGGCATGGTTTGTCTCATATAAGCCTCGCGCGGTAAACCGCCAAGGCTGTTTGGCGTTGCAGCATAGAAAATGTCGCCTTCATTGCTACGAACACCATATTGTATGACCTCTTCATCGGGGAATAAGTCCTGTATCGGAACATAGCCCAGTAGACCATCTTGTCCTACGAGGCGACTGAAAACGATGATGATTTTGCCATTATTATCTACGTCAGCGAAGTCCCCAAAGTAGCCGCGTATCGTGGGAATCGTGATTTCTTCAAAATCTCGGGCCAGGCTTGCCAAATCTGCGCTGGGCAGGTCGTTCAGGTCCTCATTCTGAACAAACCAGTAGGCATTGGGGCTGATATGTCCCAGGCTTGCGTTAATGCTCACAAAGCCATCATTGGTCCAAATCCAGAACTGGCATACTTTGCTCACCGCATAGGGTGCTGGACATTTATCAAACGCCTGGGTTTGTAATCCATCATGGGCTAAGGGTTTGATGCCATCCTGTTGTATCTGGTTTAGGAAATCCTCCGACTTGCTTAGAAAGTCGAGATGGTTTTCCATGAACTGTAGCATCATATCTGTTTCAGGTTCAGCTTCGGTTATGTCTGCGGGCATGAAATCATCCAGGTTGAGTGCTGCAAGTCCACTCACTTCAATGCTCAGTTCAAAGGCGTCCGGGGAAAGGGTCTGACTGGCATAGACGGGTATGACAGCTAAGCTTTCCGTGCGATCCAAGTTTTCAATGCTGATTCTGGCTTCACCTGCAACGAAATCGGCAGGTCTCAGGATCGTTACTTCTGTTTTGGGTGGGCTTGTTTGCAGGTCGACGAGGTTGATGTTGATTCCGGTGGCGGGTGGACTGACCGATGTTGGGTTGACGCCATCTAGTGAGTATGTCCCCTGTAATGCTGCTGGACCAGAGGTATCCTGGCCTTTTCGGGCAATAATGAAATATTGCCCGGCTGGCACGTTCTCGAGTCTGTAAGCCGCCTCTCGCCCGTTTGCCTGAACCCTGACACTGGCCAGACAATTGCTGTAGTCCAGGGTACAAGCGGCAACATTCACATCTCGAACATTAGCACCTGCAGGCACGCTTACTGTTCCAGAGATCGTACCAGTTTGTGCGGTGTCATCGCCCTGCACCCTCTGCAAGCGGATGTCAGCACCAGCATAGGCTCTTGCTGAGGTGATGGCGTAGCGCAACTCCGCCGCGTCACCCTTGAACCGAGGAACGTTGATTGGCTTGCCAACCTCGCGTTCATCAGCACTGATAGCAATGATGTAGTAGGGCAAATTATCATCGGTAGCGGGCAGCAGCAATTCATAGCGACCATCAGGCTGGCTAATCGCCAGATTGAAAGCAATGACTTCAGCGCTGTCGATTACCCCGATAACCAGGGCATTACTGGCCGCTTGACCGTTACTGAGAGTCACCTGACCGCTCAGCAGTGCCATACCCCCACTGGTTTGTGCCGAATCATAAGCATAACCAGCGTCGCCAACCGGAACCTGGGCAGGTTCATTGGGATTGCCGTAGCGGATTGCAGCATTCAGGTCGAAGGTGGGTGTCAACGGCATTTTTATCTGACTAAGGTTCTCAACTGAAGTCAGCTTAATGAGTTCAGTGTCCGACATTACCAGCGCCAAAGGCACAACCATACCCTCAGGCTTATGAATCAGCATGTTCATTAAGCCTTCGCTGCTCAGCGGGGCAACGTTGACATAGGCGGGATTCCCTTCATCGCGTGTGTCGATGGCAAAACCAACACCCGTTTCGTAGATGCGCTCTTCGGGCAAGTTGGCAGGAGTTCGCCAGTTGAAATCCGCGGTTACCTGTACAGTGATTATTGATGTACCATTACAGCTTGCATCAAAGGCTTCGCTGCTGGGCTCGAGGCTGCTGGCAGATTTTAGACTGGTTGGGTTGCCGCTATCAGGATGAAAATTGAAATGGCCGAGGGATATGAGGGATTGAGGCTGTAAAGCTGTCTTTAGTTGCGGGTAGGAGAAAACAGCTGCTGTTTTTTGTGCTCCGTCATCTTCGTAATTCAAGGGTTTTTCGCAAACAAAGCCATCATTGCTGGCGTATCCCTGAAACAGTCCGATACTCCCCACGTTTTTCCAAAGCTTATTTTGGATAGTCAGCTGCCAGCTACCATCGGCTTGAATAGCAGCACTGCCAAGTACCTGTCCATCTGGGGCAACAGCAATAACCATTTGCCCATCTAAGGTAAACAGGGGCTTCGGATCAGCGCTTTGTCCGCTAAGTACCTGACTTAGAACAGTGGCATTCAAGCCGCGTACGGGCAGTGTTGCACCGGTTTCATGACTTTCAGGACTGACCATATGTTGATTGAGCAGTTCGACAGTGGGCAAGAACTGTCTGGCTTGCAGCGTAACTGCGCTGACTTGCTTCGGCGTGACTCCGATGACACCAGCAAGGGTGGTCGATCCACCAGTCGCCGTTTCGCCACCGCAAGCTACCAGGCTTATGAGCAGCAACAGGGTGACGCCAACTGGTAGGACTAAGGGCTTATATTTGTACATGTGTGCCTCCTCAGTATGTAGTCTAGTCAGGAGGGTCTTAATTTTGACTTAAATATGTGCGTCTGACCTGAACTTGTAACAGGCTACTCAGTCCCGAAGGGCAATAGGAATACCACCAAACATGCCTTTGGTTTGTCGAAAATTTAGGGGTATTTGGCAATCATCAGAGTTTGGTCGGATAGAACAAGGGTGGATTGTCAGCAGTGATGCTTTCTCTGCCCTCAGAGCGGGATTAGGGGAGGGTAGTGAGCGAAGCGAACCAGGTTATACCGGTTCCGGATGAATCATTGGGTTTATCCCAATGATTCATCCGGAGCAGAGCGAGTAGGAAGGGGGGAAGTGCTGTTCAAATCTGTAACCAATTTATCGGGCTCGGTATTACTTAGGGTAAAACGCAGCTCCTTCTCCCACGGGGAGAAGGAGTCCTCTATTCCTTGGGCGCACCCACATGCGTTTGAGGCGGTGGTTCACCAGAGAATGCTGATTCTTCGCGGGGAGATGTCTGATTTTCTATGAACAAGTGGTTGCAACCACTTGTTTTGTACCAATGGCTGTCGTGCTTGAGCCACCACCGAATTTTCACTTCCTGCCTTGCGTAAAGCCGGCAGTCACTATGTACTACCTCTGTCCTGGCTGGACTTTCATCAGTATACCTGTATGGTTCAGGGTGAATTTAAGTCAAAATTAAGTGCCCCCTCTTTATGCTAACGACAGCGACACCCCAACGTGCTCGCAGATAGATTTGAAAGGAGGCGTTATGAAGTTCCACAATTCATTTCTAGTTAGCCTGAAAGGAGAAGCTTTATGAAAGTACTGGTCAGATTGTTTATCTTCTTATTGCTGTTGGTAAGTCTGGCAGCCTGCGGTGGGGGGGCAGGGCCTACGCCTACTACCTCAACCCTTACAGGGGCTATCGGGGTAGCAAAGCAACGAGGCAGTGCCCTGGGCACACAGGGTCAGGTGTTTGCGCTCAGCGTGGCTGACCTAAACAAGCACATCATATCCTTTCAGCCAGGCAGTGACCTGGCGGCAGCCAGAGTTGCCCCTGTTCGGGGTTTGAATGCGGCGGTGCTGGGCAGCTTTCTGGAAACGCAGTCTGGGGGTCAGCGGCCGCTTTTCAGCATGACGAGCAAGTCCATTCTCGCAGTTGACCGACAGGGCAATGTGGTTGCCAGCGCTGCTATACAGGCAGATGGTAACTGGAGTCTCGAGGTTAAAAACGATGTATGGCGGCAAGCCGGGGTCATAGGTCTTTTTCAGGGTTATGAGTCCCAAAACGGCTGGGTGTGTGAGAAGCCGCTCGAGTATGAAGATGAAGATGGCGAGAAGAAAAAGGCCCTCTTTGGTTTTGACAAGAGCGCCAGCATCCTTGCTGTGCAGTCGGAGTCAAGCACAGGCTTATTCAACTTCGATCCGGATGACGGTAATCCAACCAGCGAAGATGATTCGGATATCGAACCTGTGGATGATCAGGACTTTAATCCAGACTGTAGCGGCGATGATATCGTTACGACTAGCGTCACGGCAGACTTTTTCTGGCAAACTCCGCTTACCCTTCAGGAAGCAGACATTTATAGATCGGCAGTTGGTTACGCGATTGATACTCGCAACCAGAATAACCCCAGCTTCGTCAATGTTGCCCCCATCAATGCAAAGGGCATTATGGATATGCCCATTTTCAAGCCGAGTGGTCTGACGGTCCCCATGGCCTTGGTGCTATCAGACGCAGGTCTACTCAGGCTGGATTCCCTCAATAACCTCGGACGGCTTAGCATGCCGCTGGCCCCTACCTTTGATCTGAATGCCGCCATTCGCTTTGGTAATCCCAGTGAACCCAGGGTGATTGAAGTGGGAGACAGCGGCTACAATTATGAACCAAGCGTTACACGCGGCGGTATGGCGCTCATCAGTGGCAAAGTCACAGACAGTCAAGGTAATCCAGCAGCAAATACTTTGATTATCGGCGTAATTGATAATGATGACCTGATTGCCTTTAATCTGGGTTTAAGTCGGCCTGATGGAAGTTACGAGATTCTTCTGCCAGCGACCGGCCCAGAACTTCCTTACTACATCGTAGCCATCAGCCAGGATGAAACAGAAGTGGGTATTCCACGCAATATACCCCAGTTCAGAGGCGACCAGAACGAGCTGCGTTTTTCCCTGAATACTGCCAGTGCTTTCACGAATGCTGACATCCGTATGGTGAAGGCTGAAGGTGGAGAGCCCGATCCCGAACCAGGTCAGGATAATGTCATTTCTGGAACTGTGACTGTTCCTGCTGGTCAGGATGTCCAGGGTGTCGAGGTATTTGTCTGTATACCAGACTTCAGTGAATGTCCAGCACGTGTGGTTGTTGATTTGACTGGCGCGTCAGCCAGCTACAGTATTCCTGATGTGCCCGCAGGGCGCTTTGTAATTGTTGCGGCCAAAGACCTTACGGGTGATCGTAAAGCAGACCTTCTAGGTTTCTACGGGGCAGATGCTCAAGGCAAAAATCCCACGCCTGTATCAGCTCCAGCAACGAATATCAATATCACTATGCAACCAGTGCGCGGCGGTGGTGGTGATGATAGCGGTGGTAGTGAAGGTCAAACCATTTCCGGTACCGTCACGGCACCCCCCGGCAGTGACGTGAACAACACCAACGTTTTAGCCTGTGATGCTGAGTTGAAATGTGTGGCAGGTACAGTCATTGGTCAGAACGGACCCAGCGCCAGCTACACCATCCCAAATGTGCCAGATGGTAATTGGAATATTGTGGCAGTCAAGGATGTCAATAATAATAATCGCCTTGGTGATACCGGTGATTTCTTTGGTTGCCACAGTGTAGGTGAAGGTGCGGCTGAAGGCAAATGCACACTGGTTAGTGCGACAGCTAGCGGTATAGACATCACCATGACAGTTATCGGTGGCGGTGGCGGTGGCGGCGGTGGCGGTGCTACTATTTCAGGTACAGTCACTGGACCTAAGTCTCTCAAAGGAACCGCAGTTTTTACCTGTACAGAAACTACCTGTGAGCATGTGACTGTGATTCAGGAAGAAGGGACGTCTGCAGCTTACAGCATTCAAGCATCAGCAGGTACATTTACGGTTTGGGCTTTGCAAGACCTGAATGACAATGGTCGACCTGATCCAGGTGAACTAATCGGTTGTTTCACAACAGATGGGCAGGGCTGTTCTCCGGTAACCGCACCCGCGACAGGTATTAACTTTGAGGTTCGAGAAGCGCCCGCTCAGGGTCAGGGACTGCATGAGCTGCAGAACCTGATGCCGCTATTCAATGTTGTGAAGCCAGCACGGTTGGTGGACTATCAGTTAAACAATCTGAGCCGTAGTATTCAGCAGCTTATGTTTGAGCGGCAATTCAGGCTGTTGGACTGAGTCCCTGGCTGATTTACTAAGCCCTCAATTCTTCAACTGATTTACTTGCCGTGCTGTGATTCAAGCAGCACGGTGAGTTTTATGGGTTGCGAAAGATAAAATAGACCGCTCCCATAATGCATAGTGCAGCCCAGAGATAATCAAGCTTGAGTGGGGTTTTCATGTATAGCAGGGCGAAAGGTACAAAGACGCTGAGGGTAATGACCTCCTGCAGGATTTTAAGCTGAGGCAGGGTCAGTGTTGTAAAGCCAATCCTGTTGGCAGGAACCTGAAGCAGGTACTCAAAAAAGGCAATGCCCCAGCTAATCAGTGCGGCGATTAGCCAGGGATAGTGATTGAGGCTTTTCAAGTGTCCATACCAGGCAAAGGTCATAAACAGGTTGGACAGGCTCAGTAGCAGGATTACTTTGACAATGACAGGCACGCTTCAACTCCGCAAAGGACTTTGGTGCTTTGCACCCACGATACTTTACGGTTTTGGCAGGCTTACCACAAGGGGTTTCAGGGCCAGCCGGGGAAGCGTCCGCCTTCGGGTACCAGGATGGCAGTATATCTGACTTCCATTGGGTAGTACTGGCTTAGGTTGAGTGGAGCTCCTTCGCCTGCTTGAAAGGTATAACGGTCATCAGCTGCATTTCCTTCAGCATCTTTGATGATGAGCATAAGCTCCTGAAGACCTTTACTCCAGTCAATGGCAGCATGGTTGCTGAGGCTGGTCATGGGTTGAGAACTTTCATAGACGCCAACTCCGCTAAAGCGAAGATTGCTGGTTGCACTACAGGCAGGCCCAATCGACAGGTCACCATTGTGTACCAGGCAGATTTGGTACTGCACCACGTCGTCACTGGGTTTGCTCATGACCTGCAAGCGCTGATACAGCACGCCTCTGGCGTAATTCACGGGACCGGTCAGATTGCTCAGTAAGGTAGGTGGACTGGCAAAAAAGGAGAACGCACCTGTGCCGCCTTCCTGGGGGCTGCGGTGGATGTATCTGAGATCAATCAGGGTGACAGGTGTCGCAGCGCCGATAGTGCTGGGTTCAGGGCTGGGAGTGGGACTGGTTTGTGGGCTTGGCTCAGGGCTAGGGCTTGGTATGGGTGCTGGCAAAGGTGTCGCCACAGCTACTGGTACCGGGCTTTCGGTAGTGCGTACCGTGGGGCTGGCGTCGGTGGCAAGAGGTTGCGGTGGTGGTTCTGAAGCTGTTTCAGCAGGTGTTTGCGCTTCAACTAGTGGTGTGGCATTTTGCGCCTGCGCAGCGGTCTCGGCTTGGGCTCGAGCCTCAGCTTCAGCTTGTGCCGCTGCCTCGGTCTGACGTTGTTGCTCGAGGGTTCCCTGAGCAATCTGTAAACCCTGGGCGAACTCGCCATTATTTGGGCTCAGGCTCACAGCAGTTGTGAAGTTGCTGAGCGCTGCTTCATAGTTACCAGTTTCATAGGCAATCCGACCCAACCAGGCCCAGGCATCGGCGTATTGAGCATTGAGACTCACAACCTGGGCAAATGACTGTTGGGCGGCAGAAACATTGCCTTGTTCGTACTGACGAAGACCCTGCTGGAAGCTGGTATACGCCTGTGGACCCCAGCGGTTTTGTCCTACGGCGGTGGCTAGAGCGCTGCGCGCTTCCTGATCACCCGGACGCAAGTCTACCGCCCGTTGCCAGAAGGGGATGGCAGCACCGGGTTGCCCAAGCTCCAGGTGGACACGCCCAGCCCAGACAAATGGTTCTCTGAAATTATTACTGGCTACTGTGGCACGTTGAAATGCTTCGAGTGCGGCTGTTTTTCGGTCAGCGGCGTAGTGCTCGAGCCCCTCATGATAGGCGTTACTGGCTTCAATGCCGTAAGTTGCCTGTTCTTCGGTGCGAGCGAGCAGGCGGGGATAATCAGGTCTATCGGGATAGAGCGTGGCAAGGGTTTCAAGGTGGCTTTGTGCCAGCTCTGGTTGATTGAGTGCCAGGTGGCTAAGTGCCAGATGCTGATTTGCTTCTTCACTATCTGGTCTGATGCGGTGTAACAGTCCATAGTACTGAATTGCTGCTGCATAATTACCGTTCTGGTAACTGCTATTGCCTAACCAGCGACTGGTATCAATGACGTAGCGCTCACTCTGGGCATTGAGTACACCTCCGAGTTCAAGATAACGCGTCCATGCTTCCCAGGAGCGACTCCACCACTGTACCGTGGCGTATACCTGGCCTAAAAAACGGTAGGGTTCGGGGTGATTGGGTGCCAGGTCTTTTGCCTGTTCGCCAAAGCTAATGGCTTCACGCCAAAGGGGTAAATCAAGTAGCGGACGGTCGTAGGTGGCAAGCGCTCTGGCGGCTGCTTGACCGCCCTGTGCCAGGGCCTGTTGGGCGTCGCTGGGTAGTGCTCCCTGGGCTGAACCATAGCTTGCAAGTGACAGGCACAGTATAAACAGCAAGATCCGGGTCATGATAGTATCTCGGCAGGACAGACGACTTTGCTTAGCGACCAGATGACAGTACCTGTAAGTTGGTGGCGGTTGGTCATAGGTTTCATCATAAAGCCTCGCGCTGGAATAACCTTCTTCACCTCAGAACAAATCTTGGTAACTAACCGTAAAAAAATGTAATGTATAGCCATAAAACCAAACACTCATCATTAAAGCATAGCATTATTAAACTGTTCACATTTGAAAGCTGTGACAGTATAAAGTAAGGCGTAGTGTATTAGGCGTTGCAGGATGTTTGGAGGACTGAGGAGGTCAGAATGCGAAAACTAATTCCAATCCTACTACTGGTTTTTATGGGTGCTGGCTTGGTGCAAACGGGCAGCGACAACTGGAAAGCAGACTCTGTGGCTCAGTTGGGTGATGCTGGCATCAGCGTATTTTTTCCTGATGGTGCCTTTCTTGGCGAAGACACGTTGACCGGCTATCAGGCTGCCGTACTGTTGGCAGATGTGCTGAGGACTGTCGAGCAACAAACAGGTTGTGCTCCTGGTAGCGCGGGTGGTTTGAGCTTTGTCGATGTACCCGTCGATCACTGGGCGCGAGCGTCGCTCGAGCAACTTGCGGGGCTGGGTGGCCTGGAGGCGGCTTTTCCCGGGTCTGAATACCGTGGAGATGCCTTTCTCACTGGCTATCAGACGGCTTTTTTGGTGACCAGGGTACTCGAGTCAGTCAGTGAACAGGTGAACTGTGGACTGCTTGATACGCGGCAGGCGATGGGTACATTGCAACAGGACTTTTCAGGTCTCAGATCCGATGTCGAAGCTGGCAGACTGCAGGGCCCCGCAGGGCCAGCAGGACCCCCAGGACCAGCGGGACCCTCAGGGCCAGCAGGACCTCCAGGGCCTGAAGGGCCAGCGGGCGTTGCCGGGCCGATTGGGCCAGCGGGACCAGGTGGTCCCCCAGGACCCCAAGGAATACAGGGGGATATCGGGCCAGCCGGGCTGATCGGGCCAGCCGGGCCACAGGGTGAGCAGGGCGAACCTGGGCCACAAGGGCCAATGGGTGTAATAGGACCAGCAGGACCAGCCGGGCTGGCGTGCTGGGATCTGAATGAAAATGGCATTGCTGACCCAGAAGAGGATATCAACGGAGATGGTGTCGTCGATGTACTGGACTGTATTGGTCCAATCGGACCGCAGGGGCCAGCCGGCCTAGCGGGTGAGCGAGGGCCAGTGGGACCAACAGGACCAGCCGGATCAACAGGACCAGCCGGGCCGGTCGGATCACCAGGGCCAGTCGGATCAGCAGGTGAACGTGGACCTGCCGGACCCCAAGGACCCGCCGGACCACAGGGGCCACAAGGCTCCCAGGGGCCGCAGGGGCCAGCCGGACCCAAAGGTGACACTGGCGATCGAGGGCCAGCCGGCCCAACAGGTGAGCGCGGACCTGCTGGTGCAACAGGGCCAGCAGGTGCGACAGGACCCGCAGGGCCAGCCGGCCCAACAGGTGAGCCTGGACCTGCAGGTGCGACAGGGCCAGCAGGTGCGACAGGACCCGCAGGGCCAGCCGGCCCAACAGGTGAGCCTGGACCTCCGGGTGAAACAGGACCCGCTGGGCCCGAGGGGCCACCGGGTTCTTGCACTTGTGATGACTAAGCAGCCATAAGGCAGTTTAAGGAAGGGCTTCATCGTACTAAGCGGTGAAGCCCTGTTTGTTTGAGTAAGGTTCTTTAGAGGCCTCTTTGACAACCATAGCAGCTCCACGATAAAAAAAAGTATTGCTATCTGTGGCTCTTGCCTTTCTCCTAAATCACACAGACGTGGCTACTGCAATACCAAATGCACTACCCAACGTCATTCCAGCGAAAGCTGGAATCCATAGCTTGACAGTAA
>CAZZPQ010000035.1:0-22614 GCA_964655595.1 uncultured bacterium | reverse complement strand
ATAACAAGCGATGAAGTTTGTAGGGGCGCACTTTTGTGCGCCCTTTTTATTCGCAAAAGAAGAAAGTACAGAAATGCATTGCATTAGATAAAGGAGAGTCAGTGGTATGCTGCGCAGCATGATTGACCAGGAATACCTACAGCAGACGCTCTTTGATCTTATAAAAATTGACTCTCGCAATCCCACGCTCAGCCCTGAGGCACCCGGAGAGGCGCAGGCAGGACGGTACGTTGCGAAGGCGCTGGAAGCGTTAGGGCTCGAGTGCTTCACACATGAACTGGCATACAAGCGAGTCAATGTGGTCGCTAGACTCCCTGGCTCGGGGGGTGGGCATTCACTAATGCTGAGCGGTCACCTGGATACTGTGGGTGTGGACGGCATGACGGAGCCGTTTATGCCTGTCCTGAATGAAGGCAGGGTCTATGGTCGCGGCGCTCAGGACATGAAAGCCAGTCTGGCAGCCATGTTGACTGTTGCCAAAGCGCTGGTTGAGCAGAATATCCAGCTTGATGGCGACCTGATTCTCAGCTTTGTTGCTGATGAAGAAGCACTCAGTATCGGTATGGAAGACCTTGTCAGGCACTACCGTGCTGACGCTGCCATCGTCACTGAACCGACAGATATGAAACTGTGCCGGGCGCACCGAGGGTTCATCTGGCTCGAGCTTAACTGTTATGGCAAGGCGGCCCACGGCAGTCGCTATGCGGAGGGCATCGACGCAAATCTGCTTATGGGGCGAGTGCTAAATAGACTGGAACAGCTATCCAAAAGCCTGTTACAGCGTCAACCGCACCCACTTGCTGGACCACCCTCGCTACATGTTGCCCAGCTAAAAGGGGGTAGCGAGGCGAGTACCTATGCTGCGCAGTCCTGGGCCTTAATTGAGCGGCGGACCATACCCGGAGACACGTTGGAAACTTGCCTACAGGAAATCCAGGAGATCATCGATGAACTCGCTGCTGAAGACACGACATTTAATGCCGAGGTCAAGGCGACCTTTGAGCCCGCGCCCTATGAACTGTCAGAAGACGCTGAGATTGTGGGCTTGTTGGGGTCTGTCATGCTTACCCACATGGGTAGCGCAGTTGAGCACACTGGCGCAACCTTCTGGACCGATGCGGCACTTTTGCAAGCCGCTGGGATAGACACCGTTTTACTCGGCCCTATTGGACAGGGTTTACATTCTGCTGAAGAATGGGTTGAGTTTCAATCGGTGGTTGATTTAGCAGAGATTCTGCTTCAAGTAACGCAGCGCTATTGTGCTCGTGAGTGAATGGATGACATTTTCCTTGCCATGACAAATAGTGTGGTTCAGGTATCCAGAACGTTCCGCAGATTAACAGCATCTGAAGCGATGCCGAACCTCGCTTTCTCAGCCAGTGTGAGTGGTTGATCCAGTGCCAGCTCGAGCTGCTGATAGCGGAAGCTTTCAGAGGTCAGGTGCTCGAGCACAAAACGCTGTGCTGGCACAAAGAGATCATGGTGGGCAGGTACATCGACTGCCCAGGCAAGTGCTGTGCCACGTGTGAGCAAGCGTTGTTGTAGAGCTTGAGTATGTGCCTCAGACTCCCAGGCGCGGTGGGGATTGGTAGCTTCTGACAGGCAGTACGCTGCCAGTGTTCCGGCGGCTTCGCCGATGGCCCACTCGACCGGGTGCAAGCGGTACGCCCCGTTGGTCAGATGTGTCGTGCCGATGTTTTTACAGCTTGCCAGCAGGTTGACCGTGTCTCTGGGAATAAGTGCGCCCAGAGGAATCTGAAAGGGGAGCGTTTCGGCAAACTGGGCAGCAGCCTTGTTGCCAACGCAGGCGTGCAGATCCATCTGATACCAGCCGATACCGACGCTGTTTGAAAAGTTTCGAGCACGAACGCCTTTGAGAGGGTCTTTACTGATGTCGTGTTCGAGTATGCGCTCGAGTGCCACAATGCGGCGTGACTCACGGATATAAGCGGTTTTGCTTAAGCCGTCGCGTGTGCCCATTACATCCTTGCGGAGCTTTAGCTCCGGGTAGCCATAACCCCCATCATCACGCGGCGCTTCGGTTTGCAGCCAGTAGAGAAAGCCGAGCGAGAGCGCTTTGGCCTCGCGCAGGATGGCCCGTCTGCGCGTCTGGCTGGCGCTGATGAGGTCAGCAGCGTCGTAGTCGTTGCTGGGCCAGTTAATCATGCTTAGGTCATGTGGGATTTTGGTATCGTTTAGCAGTGTGGCGTCAAACAGGCGGCGGTAAGTCCAGAAGGGTAAGTCGCCTGAAAACATTGGATAATGCTTGGGGATACCGTGATTCACCTCAATGGTCAGACTATAAGGCTGGCTGTCGCGAAACCTCTCGTAGTTACTGGGTTTGGCAATAGTGTGATGCTCGCCGGGGCGATATTCAAGGGCAAAAGGAAAGGTAAAGCTCTGCACTTCCTGTGGTTGAGGAGCGGGTGCTGCGTGCAGCTCGCCCGTGTCATCCTGGGATTCTGCGCCAGTGACGAAGGCTGTCTGGGTCAAGGGAAGCAGCTCGCCAAGTTCGGTAGCGTCAAGAAAATAGGCGGCGTGGATTGTTACAGGTTTATCCTTAGACACAAGCGTCACTGACTGGACTCTGGAATCATTGACCGTGGCGTCTACTGGGCTGTGGCAGTAAAGGATACGGAGGCGCTGTTCCAGCAAGTAGGGCTCGAGCATCTCACGAATCACCTGCTCACCGATGTGCGGTTCAAAACATAGCCGACTAACCCAGCCGTTACCAGGATTAAGTGGCGTTACGCCATCAGGCATAAGTGCTGGCAGGTTGTAGCGCTCCTGATAGTGCTGCCGGATGCGCTGGCGCAATTCGCTGTAGCTGCGGGTCGGACTGAAGGTTTCGATGTAGGCGTGTTCATCGAGCGCCGATACCCCCTGTGAGGTCATCTGTCCGCCTAACCAGTCCGTTTCCTCGCTCAGGATAACGCGGTAGCCTGCTTCCAGCACGGCCAGTGCTGCCGCTACCCCACCCATGCCGCCCCCGATGACGGCAACGTCGGTTTCAAATTGCTTAGTCACCTGTGACCTCGAAGGGGAACACACCTGTAAAGAGGCGCGGCCAGGCAAGTTTGCTGTCTTGCCATTTAAGATGAAGACCGCTAGCTGCAAAGTGTGCCTGCCAGAGTGCTTCAGCTTTAGGTTTGAGCAGCGCGTCAATGCGCACTTCTGCCCCGAGCTGTTGCTCACCCAGATCCCAGGCGTCCAGGTGCGCCAGTTCCTTGCCAAGTTGCGGTCTGACGTCGGCCTGATAGAGGTAGTCATCGACCAGTCGGTTAAAGAGCAGCTCTACCCATAGCTGCCGATTCTGCACCTGCGGGTAAAGCGCTGCCATGGCAATAGCACTGCCCAGCGTATTGCCCGCAGTATTCCAGCCGCTGTAGCCAGCTAAGCGCGACAGTTGCACCTGTGGCAACAGTAGTTCCATCAGCCGGCGTTCAGCGCCATTGGGGTAGGCGATGTCGGCCAGGCTCAGGGGGATGTCCTGGAGGTGTGCAGCAATAAAATCAATAAATTCGGGCAGATGCCGCTCAGCGGTATCGACGGTGGCAAAGTCCGGCTGCTCGTGCGCCTGGGCACTTCCTGGCGTGTTGAGCGCTAGAATTGCGTCTGCCTGTGCCAGCGTATCCACCTGCCGACAGCCCGCGGCACGGAGCTGCGCTTTAATCAGTTCGCCAGCACAGCGGTCCTCAAAAATAAGTTTGGCTGCTGCGCCAAGCGTGCTGCTGTAGCGCACATAGATGTTCGTGGGCTTGCTTTGTAGCGCTCTGGCGAGAAGTGCCACGGGCACTTCATCGGCCCCCGGATAGATATCGACCTGACGCCATAACCCAAGCGCGTCAGTCCTGGACTCGAGCGCCCGCCTATCGTGCGCTGCCAGACCGTAGCTGCTGGTGTCATCAAGCGTCAGGCACAGGTGTTCGATAATGCCCTGTTTGACGTACTCCAGAGCAGTTAAGTGCAACTGATGATTGCGCTGCCGCGTACTGAGCCAGTTGCTTAAAATCCTGTGCGGTACTGCCTTGATGGCAAGTTGTAATTCGTGTTTTAACTCACTGCCGCCGTGCCGCGCAAAGCGATCAAAGACTTCGCTATAGTGCCGCAGCGCGTCACCATACTCTCCGTAGTAAAGCTTTTCCTCTAGGGGGTCGTTGCCATGTGCCACTCGCACGATTACGCCAAAGGCCAGGATACGCAGGTCGGGGTTTAAGACCTTGACCTGTTTAAGGGTCTCCAGTTTGCTGAGTACCTCAGCCAGATTATCATCGATCCGCCGCGCCGGTATCATGCCGCCCAAGGTAAGTTGCTCGAGGTTGACAATCAGCAGTTTAGCCTGGCTGGCGCGCTCACTCAACCAACTGTAAAGGGCGTCATAGTCCCCTGGCAGGTTGAGATGATTCAAGGCTTCGGGGGGTGGTGTTTTAAGTTCGATACCCACAGCACTGGCCAGTTTTACCGGCAGGGCAAGGGTGGGGGGACGTGTGTCAGGGGGGATGAGGAGGTACATTTAGGAACCTCCTGTTAGAAATAAAGAACTGTGCAAGTAGATTATCATTGAGCTTACAGTTTATCAGTTGAGGATGATGAAGGGCGAGAGACGTAATTTAACCCTTTACTGAAGTGTGCAAGTGGGTTAGCCAAGATAATAGTTCTTTCTATGAACTTCAAGAAACTCCTGTGCAGGTAAAAATTTGTCAGGTAGCTCAATCTTTTGCCCTAAAAAGATATTAAAGCCGTTTTGAACTGCTGGATTGGGAAGATAGGCAAGCAGTGCTTCGCCAATCACGATCTCGAAATTCTCTCCAAGGGTAAAGAATCCTGCGTCAAATGCTTTGTCATGTAGTGTGCACAAACAGAGGCCATTGTGAGGATTAACTCGTAGATTCTTATCTTTATGCCAAGGCACGATATGGCTAGCAATCAGCAGTTTTGGCACTGGTATGCCGCAAACACAGCATTTGTTTTGGTAGTTTGCCAAAATGACTTTGCGAAAGAAGCGCTGACCGAGTCGCACTTTTACTTGGCGTTCGGTTTCTGTTGTTCCAGAAAATACTATCATGTCGTCTTGCTCTTCAACATTGGGAATGTTGAGATTATCCTGACCCGCCAACTTAAGATATGCGAGTTCGCTCTCTGCGGCTAATTCACCCCAATTTTTGTTGAATTCATCCCAAATCTCACGATCAGCCTGGCTAGTATTTTGCAATCCACTAACACCGCGTGATTGATGATAAGGATCAAATGATGCAAAGTTTGTCAATTTCATGGCTACGGCGTTCGGTGTTCTACCGATAAGCTCAGCAAGCTGGATGATTTCAGCATTTCGATTGTGATATCTTCCGAAGGGCAAACGGCAGTATAGGTTTAGTACTAGTAATAGTTCATTCCTCTGCCAATTACGCCGATTCATAAGCCGTGACCCTTCTGAAGAGTATTATTCGACATTTTAGGATGAATTTCAATTGTGAGGGCAAAGCCTCTCAACAATTTTGTATGTTTGGTTTTGCCTAAGCCACTTTTGATGTTGTACACATGGCAGTGCGAATCTCCAGAATGTGTTCCTAAATAGTCGCATTGCTCATACATCAGCCTTCCTGTTTTCAATGGCCAGCCTTCGAATGCATAAAAATTTATGAACATGGTAGCTAATAAGCTTGAAGTTGATAGTGGGATACTCTGAAGCCATCAGGGAGTTGGCCTTAGTTGATTCGCCGCAGGCGTCGCCAGAGGCGTTCCAGAAATGCTGGCGCGTACCTTGAAGCATAATCCTGAGCGGCACTTTCGGTACTCGAGTCATCACACTCCTCCTTGAGAAAGTGATGGTGATCCATGATCCATAGATACAGATCAGCTTCGCTGCGGCCGGGAAAGCGTTTGAGTACTTTATGCTTGCGAATGTCGTCGATGACCGGCAGGTAGAGTCGGTCATACCAGGACATGACGGCTTCATCCCTGCTTAACTCGCGCTGATTCTCGAGGCTTAAGTAGTACTTGTGGGTTTGAATATGGTCGAGCAAAATATCATAGCGTCCGGGTACCGAAAAACGAATCTCATGGTGTTCTGGGCGTAGCCTCGCTAGCTGGCTGGTTTCTAAAAACTGTCCGTACTCACCCTTGATGATAAACTCCCTGAGACTGTCTCCCGGTTCTGGCTGCACCGGTACATGCAGCTCAATAACTTCTGCATCGATGTATAGCTGCCCCTCTTCGCGGGCAACGGATACGCGGTGGTGACCGTCTTTAACAAAGTATAGATTCCCTACCTTATAGACCTGGATGGCAGGTAGTTCAATCCCTTCCAGTTGCGCTCTGCGAATGCCGATCCAACGATCAAGCGGCAGGCTAAGGCTGGGCAGAAAGTAGTGGTCAAAATCACGGTAGCGGTCTACTGAGCCAACAATGTGCCGAATAGGAATTGCCTGCACCCCACCATAGCTTTCAGATTGTGGGTGCAAGTGTTTAATATCGTCAAATGGGATGAGTTCGTTGGGTACACGCCGCAATTTGCGCAGCACCGCATGCCACAAAGCACGATGTTTGATGCGTTCGGCGTCGTGTCGAGCACGTTGTGACATATTCATATGCACCTCCAGGTGCAGCATAAGACATATCTGTAAGGGCTTGATGAACTACACGTCAATTTCAATGAGTGTGAACTCAAAAGCATTAATCACGCGTACACCACTTGTGCTTACATATTCGCGGGGTGCGTTCACCCCGTTTAAGTGTACATGCCCATGGATATGAAGTCTGGGTTTCCAGGTTTCCGTAAAGCGATTAAAGGCTGCTACGCCTCGGTGAGGATAATCTTTACCCTCGTGGGGACCTTTGGGCGCAGCGTGCGTGAGCAGGATGTCCACAGCCCTACCCTTGCGGGCCTTGTTCCAGCTTAACTGAGGTGCCATGGCAGTTACCATACAAGCATACTGAAACTCACTGTACTGATGGTCACCAGGGCGGTAGCGTGGGCTGCCCTCAAAGCCTGCGATCAGCACCCCACCTACCTCAACGATGGATCTGTGCGCATTAATACAGCCACCGGGCAGCGTTTTTGTACCTGTTTCGTGGTCGTGCAGCCAGCCATTTCCATGGTTGCCCAGCACGTAAACGGGTTGGATAGTGAGTTTGGTCGCGATGAACTCGAGCACATACCCCGGCATATCACCAGCGCTCAGCACCAGGTCAAAGGGCGGCAAGTTATGGGGAAAGTTCTCGGAGTAGATAATGGGGGAAACTGCATCTGAGATGGCCAGGATGCGCATGCTAACCCTAGTCTAGCCTGAGCTTAAACAAGCCTACGCAAGACAGAAAACTCAGCTGCTTAGCTGGGCTTTAGCCTGCCACTCGAGTCCACCCCAGATTAAATCTTCGATGTCACCATCCAGGACATGGTCCGGATCATGTCGCATGCCACCCGTGCGATGGTCCTTGATATACTGCTTGTCCAGCACATAAGAGCGAATCTGCGAGCCCCACTCAATGGCTTTTTGCTCGCCACGGGCTTTCATTTGCTCTTCGCGCCGCTTTTGTTCTTCGCGCTCCCAGAGACGACTTTTTAGCACTTTCAGGGCCTTTTCGCGGTTTTTTATTTGGGATTTGCCGTCCTGACAGGTCACGACAATCTCGTCGGGTGTGCCACTTTTGTAGACGACCCGTACGGCAGAGTCAGTGGTATTCACAGATTGCCCACCCGGACCAGACGAGCGGTAGACATCAACGCGCAGATCTTTGGGGTCAATGTCGATTTCAATTTCATCATTGATTTCGGGCATCACCTCGATCGAGGCAAAGCTGGTGTGTCTGCGGTTATTGGAGTCAAAAGGGCTAACCCGCACCAGGCGGTGCACACCGCCTTCAACGCGCATAAGCCCAAAAGCCCGCTCGCCCCTCATAATCATCTGGGCATAGTCAATGCCATTGGGTGCGCTGTCGCTGCCCACGGCGTCCAGCAGTTCCACGCCAAAGCCCTGACGTTCAGCAAAGCGGCGATACATGCGAAAAAGCATTCCTGCCCAATCAGAGGATTCCGTACCGCCTGCACCCGGTTTGATAGTAACGATGGCGGCACTGTCATCGTGTTTGCCAGAAAAAAGCGTTTCTCGGTAGAGGGTATCGAGCGTTTTTTGGATACGCACAGCTTCAGACTCGAGCTCAAGCTTTTCCTCATCAGAAGCCATATCAAAAAGTTCAACAAGACCTTCAACATCGTCTTCCAGGGTCTTAAAATCAGTAATGATCCGTCGTAAACGGGCGGCTTCCTGACTTACTTTCTTGGCAGCGTCAGGATTATTCCACAAATTCGGGTCGCTGAGTTGCGGCTCGAGTTCCTCCAGGCGTCGCGCTTTGCCAGCGACGTCAAAGATACTCCCGTAGGGCGTTGAGTTGTTGTTGCTGTTCAGTCATATTGTCCTCCAGTTGGTGAATATTTAACACGCAACTAAGTGAGTATAACTTATGAAAAACTGGCCTTCAGGCATCGAGCCGACGAAGTTCTACAATAAAATTAGTGCAAGCATATATATCGTGAAATAAATCACTAAAGCATGACCCTATCTGAGCACAAACAGCTTGAATCATGCTAACATTTGCGTATTATGATTTGTTTTGCATCACAAATCTATTTGCTGCGCCGAACGTGGTGCTGAACGCGGTATATTTTTCTTTACAAACAAGACACTTTTCTAAACTTTATGATGGAGACTATTATGGACGTTGTATTGCCAGATGGAAAACGACTCGAGCTAGCCGAACACGCAACACCGCTGGACGCTGCTGCTGCCATTGGGCCAGGTTTGGCTAAAGCAGCACTTGGCGCTATCGTCAATAGTGAACTCTCAGACCTGTTGAGTGAAATGCCCCAAGGCGCACAGGTCAGTATCCTGACCAGGAAAAATCCTGAAGTCATTCAGCTTATGCGCCACACCCTGGCGCATGTTATGGCGCAGGCGGTGATTGATTATTTTCAGGCTAAGGGCTACCAGCGCAGCGATGTCAAAATGGGCGTTGGCCCCGTCATTGAAAACGGCTTTTATTACGACTTTGATGTACCAGAAGCTTTAACCCAGGTCGCCCTCGAGGCTATTGAAGCGCGCATGCGCGAGATCGTCGCTGCCAAACTGCCCCTGAAAAAATACAGCCTGCCCTATGAGGCAGCGCTTAAGCGCTACCAGGAGATGGGTGACCCCTATAAGGTTGAGTTAATTCAGGACCTGGGGGCAGGGGAGACCCTTACTTTTTATGAACAAGGGGGTGAAAGCGGTTTTACTGACCTCTGTCGCGGACCGCATGTTCCAAATACTGGAGACATCCCACCGCACTTTAAGCTGATGTCGGTCGCGGGCGCTTATTGGCGGGGTGATGAGAGTCGCCAGCAACTCCAGCGGATTTATGGTGTAGCGTTTTTAAACAAGGATGAATTAGAGCACCACCTGTGGCAGCTCGAGGAAGCCAAAAAGCGTGATCACCGTAAACTTGGTGCAGAGCTAGACATCTTCACCCTTGACGAAGACATCGGGCCAGGTCTGCCCTTGTGGTTGCCCAGAGGCGCAGTGATGATCGAGGAAATCGAAGGTCTCGCCAAGGATATGGAGGCGCGCGCAGGCTACCAGCGCGTGCGCAGCCCGCATCTGACCAAAGAGCAGCTTTTTTTAAAGAGTGGTCACCTGCCCTACTACGCCGAGAGCATGTACCCGCCGATGGAGCTTGACAATACTCGCTACTATATGAAGCCGATGAACTGCCCCTTTCACCATAAAATCTTTGCTGCGCGCCCCAAGAGTTACCGCGATATGCCGGTGCGCTTAGCCGAGTACGGTACTTGCTACCGCTACGAAGACTCTGGCGCGCTGATGGGCCTGATGCGTGTGCGCAGTATGCAGATGAACGACGCCCACATCTACTGTACCGAAGAGCAGTTTGAACAGGAGTTCATGGCGGTGATTGACATGTATCTGGAGTATTTCCGGGTCTTTGGCATCAGTGACTATGTGATGCGGCTGTCCAAACACAGTAAGGACGGCTTAGGTAAGAAATACGTTGATAACGAACCACTCTGGATTAAGACCGAGGCGATGGTGCGTAACGCTATGCTGAATGGCGGCATTAACTTTGTCGAAGAAGAGGATGAAGCTGCCTTTTACGGCCCCAAGATTGACGTGCAGATTAGCAGTGCTATCGGTCGTGAGTTCAGCTTAGCCACCAATCAGGTTGACTTTGCAGTGCCCGAACGCTTTGACCTGCACTATATCGACGAGCACAACCAGCGCCGCACCCCACTCTGTCTACACCGCGCCCCTTTAAGCACCCACGAACGTTTAATCGGCTTTTTGATTGAGCACTTTGCTGGCGACTTTCCGCTATGGCTAGCACCCGAGCAGATTCGTATCATTCCCATTGCCGATCGCCACAATGACGCCTGTTACAGCCTGCGTGAGCGCTTTTTTGATGCTGGACTGCGTGCTGAAATCGATACTCGCAGCGAACGCATGAATGCCAAGGTGCGCGACGCCGAGCTATACAAAGTGCCTTATATCGTGATTCTTGGTGATAAAGAGCTCGAGCAAGACACCATCTCCTTCCGCAGCCGCAAGGAGGCCAATCAGAACGGTGTTCCGACCGCCGCCTTTATGCAGCACCTGCAAGCGCACCACAAAAACCGTGCTCTGGAGATTACACCGCTCAGTGATGTGGCAGAAGCGGTTACCACCTCGAGTTGATATACCCCAGGTCTGAGTGTGGAGAGAAAAGCGATAAAAAGTATCCTGAAAAAATGCTACCGTACTTTAACCTCGGGCAGAATCAGATGCCTGGTCGGAATGGAGTTTTATGACTATTGCCGATAACTACCTTCAAGTAACACTCGCACTTTTCAAAAAACAGAAAGCCCTGGCAGAAGCAGCTTTTGCCCAAATGGATGATGCGGAATTTTACCGTCAAGTTGATGCTGAAGCGAACAGTATTGCGACAATCATACAGCACATGGTGGGCAATATGCGCTCGCGCTGGACGGATTTTTTGACCACAGATGGCGAAAAACCAGACCGGCAGCGGGACAGTGAGTTTGAAGTTTCAGAGTTAGGCCGTACTCAGCTTATGCAGCTGTGGGAAGAAGGGTGGTCGGTATTGTTTGCGGCAATAGAGCCTCTAAAGCCAGATGACCTGGATCGCATTATCACCATTCGGCAGCAGCCACACTCGGTCCTGGAGGCTATTGCGCGCCAGCTTGACCACTACGCTCAGCACGTGGGGCAGATTATCTACCTTGCCAAGCACTATCGGGGCGCAGACTGGCAGAGCCTGAGTATCCCCAAAAAGCGCAATGAAGCGACTACATAGTTATTTTGGATAATGCCATTTGCTTTGCCTGAACTCGTCCCACTCGGGTTTGTGTGCAGGTCTGCAAACTAGGGAGATATTTAGCTCACTAGATACCTGGCTTGCTATCGTCCCTAGCTGTCATTATGAGGCATCAGCCGAAAGAGTCTTGCCAAAAGCACCTGCTGTAAGGGTTGGTGAGGCTGCATACGCTTCGCCCGCAACGAAAAGTGCAGCCGTCAGTCATCAGCCTGCCACAGGTGCTGCATTTCTGGGCAGTGCTCGAGCAGTTGAGGCAATGTGCCTTCGGCTTCGATCTCACCGTCTTTCAGAACAATAATGTGATCAGCTCGCAGCAGGGCCGCGCGGCGGTGCGAGACCACCAGGCAAGTGGCGTCACCTGCTTGAAATAAACCTTCCCAGAGTTGCTGCTCAGTTCTTACGTCCAGGGCACTCGAGAGATCATCAAAGACCAATAGATCAGCGTCCCGCATGAACATGCGCGCCGCACTGCTGCGTTGTACCTGCCCACCTGAGAGCTTGACGCCGCGTGTACCTACGAGTGTATCAAGACCCTTTTCCAGCGTGCGAAGATCGGGCTCGAGTACAGCCAGACGTACGGCCTGCTCCAGATGGCGGTCCTGGCTACCCATCACAACATTTTCACGTAAGCTGTCACTGAAAAGACGTGGTACCTGACTGGTATAAGCACTGCGTGGGGGGACAAAAAAGCTGGCTGGGTCAGCAACAGCCTCACCGTTCCAGAAAATTTCACCATCATCTTTGGGCAGTAATCCCAAGAGGACACGGACCAGAGTGCTTTTACCTGAGCCGATGCGTCCGGTGATGACTGTAAATGAGCCACGGTTCATGCTGAAGCTGATATTCTTGATGCTCTGTTCACCATCTGGGAAGCGGTAGCTGAGATTTTTGACCACGAGCCTTGTCAGTGGGCTGTAGTCAGGCAGGTTGGCTGAGAATACAGGCATGTCGCCCTGAAGTTGCAAATCGACCTTGCGAACAGGGGTATCGGCAGGTGCGTCGCTCAAGAGCCGACCGATGCGTTCAAAAGAGACGCCACTTCGCTTGTGCTGCACGAACATTGCACCAAGGAAGGAGGTGGTACCCGTCAGGCGGTCCATGTAGCTGACAAAGAGGGCAAAGTCGCCGACGGTAAATGCCCCGCTTTGCAGTCTGCTGGCAGCCAGTAACAGGATGATGCCGATGGAGATGGACACCATATTGTCCGTGACTGATTTGAAGACTTCGGTTAACAAGCTGTCTCTTAGAGCGGCCTTGCGGCGCTTTTCATTCAGGGTTTCAAAGTGTTTGAGTACGGGCGCTTCGCGTCCGGCAACCTTGACTGCCTGCACAGCATTAAACATTTCGCCAATAAAATCAGTCACACGACCGGTGGTCTCACGCAGTTTACGGCGCACACGCCGGATATGTGGGCGCATGATTTGTGTCATTATGAAAGCGAACATAAGTGGCAGGCATATTACAAAGGTCATAAAGGCGTCAATACGTGCCATGATGATGACCGCTACCACACCGTAAAAGGCAAGTCCCCAGAAGTCCACCCAGTTTTCGACCATGGTGGCGATGTCTTCTACGTCATCCCGAAAGCGGGAAATCGCCTCAGAGGAACTGTCGGACATACGGCGTGAGCCTGGGGCAGTGAGCAGGTAATGCAGCATGTTGCGGCGCAGGAGCAGGATAGTCTCGAGCCAGTAGCGACTCCAGTACCATACACCCGCCATCAGCGTACCGATGCGGGCTATGTCCACACTGATTAACAGGGCTAAAAAGGTCCAGGCATTCGCGCCAGTGACCGCTTCACCCGACAACACGTCAAAGAGCCCCTTGATAAAGAGACCAATCAGCACAGGCAGGCCATGAACGCCGCCCCAGACAAAAAAGTTCAGAAACATGAGCCAGGGCTTGTAGCGGGCCAGTTGCAGCATCAGGCTCATGGTGCTGCGACTTGGAATGGATGCTTGCATGGGTACTCCAATTACGTCAGTTCAACACCCTGGGTGTTGGTGGGGGCTTCGGTGTCCATATTGATACTGCCAGCTTGCAAGAGGGCATAAAAGTGGGAGTTTGGGTCACGGGCAAGCTTGCTGCGCTCGCCACTCTCGAGAATTTCACCATCATCCAGAATCATGATGTCATCGGCGCGCTCTACGGTATCGAGCCTATGGGCGATGATGATGGCGGTGCGACCCCGCAGGAGTCTGTCAACAGCTCGCTCGAGGCGCTTTTCGGTCGCAGGATCCAGGCGGCTCGAGGGTTCGTCCAGAATGACCAGTCCGGGGTTTTTCAGAAAGACGCGGGCAAAGGCCAGCAGTTGCGCCTCGCCTGCCGAGAGGTTTGTACCCCCGGCTGCCACTTCAGTGTCTAGCCCTTGCGGTAAACTCGCCAACCAGTCACTGAGCTCGAGTTCTGCCAGTACGCGCAGGATGGCGTCATCGCTGATGCTTTCATCAAAAAAGCGCAGGTTATCGCGGATACTGGCCTGAAAGAGTTGCACTTCCTGAGTGACCATGCCAATACGCTGATGGACGGATGAGCGTTTGGCCTCCTTCAGCGGGACACCGCCCAAGCGAATCTCACCTGCTGTGGGATCATAAAAGCGAAAGAGTAGCCGGGTCAGGGTGGATTTGCCCGAGCCGGTGCGCCCCAGCAGCCCCAAGACCTTGCCTGGGCCTAAGTAAAAGTCAATCGTTTGCAGCGTGGTACGATCGTCATAGGCAAAGGTGACATTGGAAAAGCGGATATCGAGCGCTGTACCCGGCAGGTTTGTGACACCATCTTGCAGCTCGCTTTTCAGGGCAAAGAGATCATTGATGCGGCCAATGCTGGCGGCAGCGCGTTGCAGGGTCTGCATCTGCTGGGTGATCTGGTCGAGGGGTGTAAGCAGCATGAACATGTATTGCAGGATCAGATAGGCTGTACCTACAGTGATGCGCCCACTGGTGGTCAGGTAGATGGCGATGGCAATGGTCGAGCCCAGGCACAGGACAAATAGCCCGTAACCGGTCAGCCAGATGACGCTGCGCATCATCCAGGCGCGGCGGCTTTGTGAAAAGAACTCGCGCATGACTGATAAAAAACGGTACATGGCATGTTGCCCGCCACCGTTGGCGCGGATGTCTTCGATGCCTGCCAGACGCTCTTCAATAAAGCCAAAAAGCTTGGCATTGGCTTCGCGCTCGAGTCTTGTGGCGGGTACTGCCAGTTCACGCACTCGCGACATCACAGCAAGCTCCAGAAGGGCAAAAGTGGTCAGTGCCAGTCCGATCCAGGGGTTCTCGAGCCAAAGCATGACCAGGACACCCACAAGTAATAGCAGAGCGCCAAAAACCCGAACACTGAACTGCGAAAAAAAGTCTGACAGCGCAGTGACATCGCCGTCGATACGCTCGATCATCTCGCCAGCGGTACGGCTATTGTGAAAGCGCATATCGAGACTAAAGGTGTGTCTGGTGAGTGCCTGACGAATAAGGTTGGTGGCGCGCCAGCCAACATCTGCACCCAGATAGGTGGCCCAGGCAGAAAAGACCTGTCTGAAAATGGCGATGCCTAAAAAGAACAGCGCAGCGCGTATCAGTGTAGTCAGTTCCTGAGTGGCAGCAGAATCGATAAAAAAGCGCAGAATCTGCGGTTCAATAAGTTGCATACCGATGCTGATAAGAAGCAGCAAAGCCATCAGCAGTGCTTTGCGCCACTGCGGCATCAGGTAACGGGCAAAGAGACTCCGGTAGGCTGCCAGTTCCAGGCGCTTGTGTTTGCCGGATTGATCCTCGGTTTCATTCATTACTCTCTCCAACGTGATTGTGAGTATTGATCGGATTGCTTCCCACAGTCACTGCTGACAGAGCAAAAAAAGACCGTGGGTTTGTCTGGGACTGCCCACGGTCGTTAGCTGTGATTAGTTAGCTACGAGCAGGCAGACTCCTTCCCAAAAGCGCCGATGGGGCGGGTTGACTTATGAAAACGTACGAGTCTGTTCATCATGCGCCTGCTCCTTTATGTGAGTCTACCGATTTGTGTGATTCCGCCAAACGGTAGCCTCGCCTACATTAGCGGACAAATGCTTCCTTTGTCAATACCCAGGCTGCCTTGAGGGCTGCATCTCAAAATATGGTAATCGCCTCTCTGCATAAAGGTAGATGCACTGTACTAGTGAGGGGTGTTCAGTGTTGCCAGCACCTGCTTGGCGATGCTTATAACTGCAGCAATGTCTTCTTCGCTATGCGCAAAGGAGAGGAAGGCCGCTTCAAAAGCACTGGGTGGCCAATAAACACCTCTATCAAGCATGCCGTGGAAAAACTGCTTGAACAACTCGGTATTGCATTGAAGGGCATCACTGTAGTTTTCAACGGGTTGACTGCTAAAAAACAGTGTCAGCATGGAACCTACACGGTTGATAACAGCAGGAATCCCAGCTGCCTGAACTGCTTCTGTTAACCCCGCTTCTAGTTGTGCTCCTCGAGCCTCCAGGATGCTGTATAAGTCTGGCGTGGCGTCAATGACTTCAAAGGTTGCCAGCCCTGCGGCCATAGCCAGTGGATTGCCGGAGAGTGTTCCTGCCTGATAAACCTTTCCAAGCGGTGAGATATGTGCCATCAGGGTTGCATTTGCACCATAGGCACCAACTGGAAGTCCACCACCCAAAATCTTACCCCAGCAAACGATGTCTGGCTCGAGGCTAAAACGCTCAACTGCGCCACCGCGTGCCAGGCGAAATCCGGTCATCACCTCATCAGCAATGAGCAGTGCCCCATTATTTTTGGTCAGCTGCTGCAGACCTGTAAGAAAATCCGGCTTTGGAATGACGACTCCCATGTTGCCTACAACTGGCTCGAAGATAACAGCGGCAATATCATCTGGATAGCTATGAAAGTGCTGTGCGACTGAGCCCAGATCGTTGTACTCGGCAACCAGGGTGTGCTTGGCGATGTCTGCAGGGACACCCGCGCTGGAGGGTACTCCTGTTGTCATTGCTCCCGAACCTGCGGCGACCAGCAGGCTGTCAGCATGGCCATGGTAGTTGCCTGCAAACTTGATGATTTTACTGCGACCTGTAGCACCTCGAGCCAGCCGCAAGGCACTCATGGTTGCTTCTGTACCTGAATTGACCAGACGAATCTGCTCACACTGAGGATAGCGGCTTAAAACTGCGTTTGCCAGCAGGCTTTCGCGTTCGGTCGGCGCTCCAAAACTTAAGCCATGTTGTGCGGCTTGAGTGACTGCTGCTACCACTTGAGGATGTGTATGACCTAGAATCATGGGTCCCCATGACCCTATGAGGTCGATATACTCCTGACCGTCAACATCCCACAAGCGGCTTCCAGACGCGCTTTTGATAAAGCGTGGTATCCCACCGACACTTCCAAAGGCACGTACCGGTGAATTGACTCCACCAGGGATATACTGAAGTGCGTGGCGGTATAGTTCTTCTGATCGTAACATCGTTGCATTCTTTCACGGTGAATGCCAAAGGAGTGTAAGCTCGGTTCTCGTGACCAAAGGGCGACAATACATAATTAATACGGAGACCGATAAATTGATTACAGATATGAAAAGCAGCTCCTCGGTTCCTAACGCCCTGCTCGAGATAAATCATAGGGTTTATCTCAATGATTTTTCCGGAACCTGTATAAGTGACAGTTTCATGACAAATGCCAAGGTGAAGGCGACTACAATCGATTTTGATGGAGCGACTGGTTCTGATTGGTGTATCGCATCGAAGAGGTGGTGCAGCAGCAGTAGAGCGGTGGCAGCAGGAATATCGGGGGGAAATGACTTTAGGTTTGCCTGATTCGGTGTTGTTGAGTACCTGCAATCGTTGGGATTTGGTTCTGAGCCTTCCTGAAGGCATGTCACTGACCGAACTGCGCAGCCGTCTAACACCGACCCAGGCCTCAGTCAGACCTTATGTTTATCAGGGTGAAGCAGCACTCGAGCAGCTTGCTCGGGTGGCTGCATCACTTGACTCGCTCAATCCCGGTGAAGATCAGATTATGAAACAGGTTCGGGAAGCCTTTGCTGCTGCTCAGGCTGAGCAGGTTATTGGTCCTGTCACGTCTTTTGCTTTCCATACCGCTTTGCGCATTGCCAAGCGCGTCAGGCGCGAGGTGGAACTGGCTCCACTCCATACCTCGCTTTTCAGCCTTGCCAAGCCACAGTTGCTATCTGCCTTGCCACCACAGGGCAGAGTGGCTTTGTTGGGTGCTGGTGAAATGGCGTCGCTCGTGGCCAGATCCTTAGCTTCAGAGGCGGTCGAAATGACTGTGGTAAACCGTAGCCTGCCGCGAGCAGAAGTTCTGGCACAGCAAGTTGGCGCGACCTGTTTAAAGCTGAGTGACTTTCTGGCTAATCCACCACATGTTGATGCCTTGGTCTGTGCTACTTCCAGTGCGCAACTGGTTGATGCCCAGCTGCTACAAAAACTGACAGCACTAAAGGTTGTAGTCGATTTGGGCTTGCCACGTAATGTTTCGGTAGATGCTGCAGCAGGGCTTGGCATTCAGGTGCTCGATATAGATAGCCTCAAAGCTGCTGGGGATAAGCGGCGCGTCGTCTTGTCCGGTCAGTTGGCACAAGCTGAAGAGCTGATACGTGAGGAGCTCGAAATGGCGCTACTTGAGTGGCTCGAGCGTCAACTCGGTCCCTCCATCAAGAAGTTGCGTGATCTGTATCTGCGGACTATTGCAGAGACCCTTTCGCAGGAAGACGCAGCAAAGTTGGCACACAAGTTTGCTCACGTACCAGTAAAAGGTTTACGCGCTCTGGCGCGCAGCCATGGACTTGATGCTGTTCAGACCTTTCTGACGGAAGCAGAGCTGACGTGATTCGCTTAGCGACGCGTGGTAGCGCCCTGGCTCTGGTTCAGGCTCGTTGGGTAAAAAGCCAACTGGAAGCCCTGGGCAAGCAGGTCGAGCTGGTCTTGATTGAGACCCAGGGAGACCGTGAACTTCAGGCATTTTCAACCATGCAGGGCAGCGGGTTTTTTACCAAGGCTGTTCAGGAAGCGCTCCTGAAGGGCAGCGCTGATCTGGCTGTACATTCGTATAAAGACCTGCCCAGTGCGCCAACGCCCGGTCTGGAGATTGCAGCAGTACCGAGACGCGCAGACCCTCGGGAGGTTTTGCTGGTTCACCCTGACTATCTGTCTGCTATTGGCTTTCAGAGCAGTGAGCTGGTATCTGGCTTGCCTGCCGTAGGGCTGCGACTGGCTGATGACTTGCCACTTAAGCCGTCTGCGATTGTGGGTACCAGCGCCGTTCGTCGGCAGGCGCAGTTGCAAGCGTTGATACCTGACCTGGTTGTGAGAGATTTGCGTGGCAACGTAGAAACGCGGATTCATAAGCTTCGTTGTGGCGACTACGATGCCATCGTTCTTGCTGCAGCTGGCTTAGAGCGTTTGGCACTGAATCTGGATGACTTGGGTATATTCGTACTCGAGCCGGAACTCTTGATTCCAGCTCCAGCGCAAGGGGCACTGGCACTCGAGATACGACGCGAAGATGAAGATTTGGCATCATTGCTGACAGCGCTGCACGATGCCCGAGGTTTCCCCGTAATTGCTGCCGAACGCGGTTTGATGGCTATGCTTCAGGCGGGCTGCCAACTTGACTTGGGTGCATATGCCAGGTCGCTTCAGAATAGTCTGGAGATGCTGGTCTGGTTTCAGGGTAAGCATGTCAGGGTGAGCCACAAGAGTGCTGAAGGTTTAGCTTACTTTGCCCGAGTTAAGTTGGAGGAACAGTGAAGATCGCCTTAACCCAGTCAAGGGGGCGGCTTACGGGGCTCGAGCAAGCGCTCAGGTCACGCGGCTACGAGGTTGTTCGCAGTCCGCTGCTCCGAACTGAACCGCTGCTAAACGCGCAGGTTAAAGACCGTGCCAGCAACCTTTTGCGGTGTTCCTGGCTGCTCTTTACCAGTCCGGCAGCTGTTGAGGCCTGGCACAGTCTGGGTCTTTCCATGAACGTGCAACCGTGTATCGGCGTGGTTGGCAAGGCGACTGCCAGGCGCGTCAGAGGCTTTGGAGGTAGGGTCAGGCTGGTTGCTGAGCCTGCCACCGCCGAAGGTTTGGCTGAAGTCTTTTTGCAGGACCCAGGGGCCGCTTCACCTGTAGGCTTGTTGCGCGGTGATAGGGCGTTACCAACACTTCAGTTACTTCTGGAAAAGAGCGGTTTTGAAGTGCAGCCTGTGGTGGTGTACCGAACAGTGCTGATGCCCTGGACAGTTGCTGATGTTGAAGTGGTGGTAGTTGCCAGCCCCTCTGCAGTAGAAGCACTGCCAGACAGCATTGCCTCAAAAGTAAGACTGATCGCTATCGGCCCCACCACTGCTACGACAGTTCGCGAGATGGGCTGGTCTTGCATACAGGCTGCTAGCCCCGAGGTGGCAGCGGTTGTCAGTGCATTGGAGCAGAGTCTATGAGATTTGAGCGACCACGGAACTTGCGCAACACGGCGGCTATTCGCAGCCTGGTGGCAGAGACTGTTCTATTGCCTGAGCAACTGATGATGCCTTTTTTTGTGGTTGCTGGCAGGCAGCAGGTGCAGCCCATTGCAGCGCTCCCGGGGATATCCCGTTTTAGCGTTGATGCGTTGCTACCGCGGCTTGAGCAGGCACTTAAACTGGGTATGCGCTCGGTTTTGCTGTTTGGTGTTATTTCAGAAGATCTTAAGTCGCCTGAGGGCAGTGCGGCAGCTGCAGCAGATGGTCCGGTTGCTCAGGCGATACGTGCGGCGCGTGATGCCTTTGGCGATGATTTGGTCATCGCCAGTGATATCTGTCTTTGTGCCTATACCAACCACGGACATTGTGGACACCTGCGTAATACAACGCGTGGTGTAGTGATTGATAACGATAGCAGCCTGATTGGACTTGCAGCGATGGCGCTGACCCATGCCGAAGCCGGGGTCGATTTCGTCGCCCCTTCAGATATGATGGATGGTCGGGTCGCCTTTCTAAGAGAGGCACTTGACGGCGCTGGTCATAGTGATGTGGCTATACTTTCCTACGCTGTTAAATACGCCTCTGCCTTTTATGGACCCTTTCGCGATGCTGCTGGTTCAGCTCCTGTCTCAGTACGTCTTGAGGCTAGCAGGATTCCCAGTGACCGCAAAACCTATCAGATGGATCCTCGCAATGCTCGAGAAGCGCTGCGCGAAGCTGCTCTGGACGAGCGCCAGGGAGCTGATATGTTGATGGTGAAACCAGCTGGGCCCTACCTGGATATCATTAGCAAGATTCGTTCTCAAACAGTGTTGCCTATTGTGGCTTACCAGGTATCAGGTGAATACGCTATGCTTAGGGCCGCGGCTGCCGCAGGTATGCTTGATGAGCCAGCCGCGGTGGCTGAAACCCTTTTGGGTATTCGCCGAGCCGGAGCAGATATCATTATCAGCTATTATGCAGTAGAAGCACTCGAGCAAGGCTGGCTCCGATGAAAGGTATGACCAAACGTTCAAAACCCCTAGTATCCTCACAGGCTGTCACTCGAGCTGCATTTGTTGTTATCATCGTTTTCGTTGTGGCACAGGCTTTGTGGTGGCTGGTGTTTCAGCGCCAACTCATTCGTGAGCTGACCGAGTCGACCTTAGCAGGCTGGCAGCGTGACGCCCTTGGAGCCACCATGCTGGTGGAGGGCGCTCCGGAACTTCTTGAGACGCTGCTAGAGCTCCACCCACACCTTTACTTTCATGCGGAAATTTTCAGTGTTGATCCGCAAGTGGAAACGACCTTTATAGAAAAACAGCGTGGCCGCTTGCGAATGTTGCTGTTTGAAGGGCCATTTTTTGTACTGGTTGTCATTTCTGGGCTACTGATTATTGCGCGTAGTTTGCAGAGTGAACGTGAGTTCAAGCGCCGACAACAAAACTTTTTGTCGGCGGTTACCCATGAGTTCAAGACTCCCATGAGCAGCATGCGCTTGCTGTTGGAAACCTTACTCTTTCGCTCGCTACCTGCGGAAAAGCAGAAGGATTATCTGGAGCGAATGGAAAGTGAACTGCTGCGTCTTGAGCAAACCAGTGAGCAGGTGTTGGCGGCTGCACGTCTCGAGCAGACTGAGCAAGTACCTGTACTTGAAGCGGTCGAACTAAACAGTGTGATACAGGGCCTGATTGGTCGGCTTAGAGCAGGTCTGGAGGCGCGTGGCGCGACTCTTAGTATAAGTTACAACCCAGAGCCCCTAAGGGTATCATTGGACAGATCCGCCTTTTTTGTTGTTATGAACAACTTGCTGGATAATGCGGTCAAGTACAGTCCCGACACACATAAGCCAATACGTGTGAACCTCAAAAGTCGCGATCATCTGGTTATGATTGAGGTTGAAGATGAGGGTATTGGTATCCCAGAAAGTGAAAGCCAGCGTATTTTTGAGCAGTTCTATCGCAGGGGCAGCGAGATGACGCGCGCCTCTCATGGTGTAGGCTTAGGCTTACATCTGGTCAAGACGATTGTAGAAGCGATGAACGGCTGGATTACGTGTGAGCCCATTGATGTGGCAGGCTCTGGAACGCGCTTTACAGTGGTTTTTGCTGAACGTCAGAGCTTGACTGACACCGAACGTGCTGACCCCAAGCTGTCTGGGGTATGGGAAAGAAGTTATGAAAATACTGGTTATTGAAGATGAACCGACGCTGGCTGAAGTAATAGGTGATAATCTGTTGGCTGAAGGATATCAGGTCGAGAGCGCTTGTGATGGTCAAGAGGGTTTATTGCTGTGGCGCACAACACCCCCTGATCTGGTTGTACTTGATGTCATGTTGCCGAAGCTGGATGGTTTCGCGCTGTGCCGTCAGATGCGGGCCAGCGGTGATCAGACGCCTGTCTTGTTTCTCAGTGCTAAGGGGCAGGCAGAAGATCGCGTTCAAGGCCTATCAGCGGGTGGCGATGACTACCTTGCCAAACCATTTCATTTGCCCGAGTTTTTACTCCGCGTCAGGAATATGCTGCGGCGGCGACGCTGGCTGCCTGAGCAAGCGTTTCAGCTTGTCTTTGGAGGGCATAGTGTTGACTTTAAGCGCTGGACAGTCACGCTGTCCAGCGGTCGCGAAGAAAGTCTGGGCGAGCGTGAACTGGCAATCTTGCGACTTTTGGCAGAGCGCAAGGGCGAGGTTGTTAGTCGTGATGATATTCTGGACCGCGTCTGGGGTGATGATATCTTCCCAAGCAGTCGCACCATTGACAACTTCATTTTGCGTCTGCGCAAGCTTTTTGAACCCGATCCGAGTCATCCTGTTTACTTTCATACTGTTTGGGGAGTAG
>CAZZPQ010000034.1:18806-22782 GCA_964655595.1 uncultured bacterium | reverse complement strand
AGGGACAGTAGCGTCTGGATAGCAACTTTCCCCAGCATGACGAATGAGGCAAGACGGTATAAAGCACCTTTATTTGTCATGCTATGCCAAGCTTCTCTGGCATCCAGTACCAGAGGCTGGGGGACAATTCTGTATGCAATGTGGGTGTTTTGCAAACCACCAAGACATGGATTCCAGCTTTCGCTGGAATGACACGCTAAAGAAAACAGCATCAGGGTAGTTTGGAAGCAAGACCAGGGCTACCACAGATACTTGGTTTTGTTTAGCATTTCCAGGCTTTGTTGAGACAAGCTGAATGAGTTGATTTCAAACCCCTAGGTCGCATAGGTCATTGAGACATCTCAATGACCTATGGAAACGCTAGTTGTGGAGCGCCTTAGCGTATTTTACAAAGTGATGAGACAAGACAAACTGCGCCTGAAGAAACCTAGGTTCAAAGACGGAATTTTGGTTTTACAAAGTCATAAGACCCAGCAAACTCCTAAAGTACTTTTGCCTCTTCCCTTAATAAACGCACGAGTTCACGCACAGTCTCAGCAGGGTCGCCCTCCAGAATTTTGTTACGACGCTCGGTAGTCTGAATCTCTTGTTTGATGATCTGCGTTCTGGCGGCCACCCCACCCAGGTCTGCCAGATTGAGTTTTTTAAGTTCCTTGCGTTTGGCTTTCATGATGTTGGGGAGGGTGGGATAACGCGGCTCGTTCAAGCCCTGCTGAGTGGTTATGACGGCAGGTAAGGGCAGGGTCAGGGTTTCACTGCCTTCATCGGCATCATGAACAACCTGCAAGCCTGAGTCGCCTAGCTCGAGCCTGGTCGTCCAGTCGCTATGAGGCCAGCCGAGCGCTTCAGCGACTGCTGGGCCCAGGGCGGCACTATCCCAATCGGCTTCCTTACCACCCACAAGAACCAGCTCGGCGGCTTCTTCCTGAATGACTCGAGCCAATACCACAGCTTGCGATATCGGATCAAGTACTTCATCTGTTTCAATGTGAATAGCGCGGTCTACGCCCATTGCCAGGGCAGTACGAATGGCTTCCTCGAAACGCTGTGGCCCGAGTGCCAAGGCGACGATTTCAACATCAGCACCCCCTTCACGAATGCGCAGGGCCTGCTCCACGCCATACTCGTCCATACCGTCGATGACGAAGGTTGTTCCGGATAGGTCAATCCCCTCAGGTGTCGCCCTAATGCGCGCCTCGGCGTCGGGAACCTGCTTGATAATACTGATAATTTTCATATAACATCTCCTTTCATGATAATTCATTTAAGCAGTTTGCAATACTCTTTTCGAGCTACATAGCTAACGTCCCTGCATCAGCGACCTGGCAATGACCAGGCGCTGAATCTCATTAGTACCCTCGTAAATCTGGTTGAGTTTTACGTCTCGCATCAGCTTTTCCACTGGATACTCATTTACGTAGCCATAGCCACCATGAATATGAATGGCTTCGGTAGCAGCAGCAAAGGCCATATCACTAGCGTAACACTTGGCAATGGCAGACGCCTCGGTATGGGATAAATCTTGATCAACCAGCCAGGCAGCCTGGTAGGTTTGCCAGCGTGCCGTCTCAATGCCTATTTTCATCTCAGCAAGTTTAAACTGAATCGCCTGAAAACTGCCGATAAGCTGACCAAACGCCTTGCGCTCAGCAGCGTAGCTAAGCGATTCATCCAGCGCTCGCCGCGCCACACCAACCGAACCCGCAGCCACCGGGATACGGGTCTTATCCAGCGTTTTCATGGCCAGCCTAAACCCATCTCCTGCTTCTCCCAGGAGGTTATCCCTGGGAACCCGCACATCCTGAAAAATCAGTTCGCTGGTATAGCTCGCACGCTGACCCAGCTTGCCATGAATCTTCTGGTGACTGAGACCTTCACATTCCTTCTCAACGACGACCGCCAGCGTGCCCCTATGCTTTAAAGCAGGGTCAAAGCTGGCAAAAACCACTGTGATATCAGCGAGTCCACCATTGCTAATCCACATTTTCGTTCCATTTAGAACAATTTCATCCCCATCAAAGATAGCTCTGGTTTTCATGGCAGCTGCGTCACTACCATTATCCGGCTCGGACAGGGCAAAGGCCGCCAACTTTGGCCCCTTGGTCAAAGGGGCTAAAAAGCGCGTCTGCTGCTCGGCGGTCGCCGCTAGCAGAATTGGGGTAATGCCCAATTCAGAAGCCATCAGAATGGTGTAGATGCCCATACAACCATAGGCCAGTTCTTCACCAATCATCACCTCATCCAGCATCCCCAATCCCAGACCACCTACAGCCTCAGGAATACCCGTATTTAAGAGCCCCAGCTCATGCGCCTGGGCAACGACTTCTGCCGGAAAACTCTCATCTCGGTCGTGCTGGGCAGCCACTGGTATGATGACCTCTTTAGCGAAGTTCCGCGCCAACTGCTGAAACTGCCGCTGTTCATTTGTTAACTGAAAATCCATCAGCTCACTACGTCCTTTCCAGCGAGTAGTGTGCCTTGTGCCCAGTGCCAGCGGTAGGTTGGGCGCTCAGCTGGCACGTAGAGTGGGTGAAAGAGAGCAGGAACGGGTGCAGCCCGAAAATTCAGTTTTTCTGGTTTTGGCAAAGCAAAGTCAGTCGGTGATTTGGCGCCCTTGACAAAACCCAGCACCTCGCCATGCACGTCACGCAAAAATGCACCATCAAACCAGGCAACCGTGTCACCATGCTGATTGAGCAAGTGCTCGCCCGCAAGTACAGCGAGTGGCTCATTCGTTCGCGAGTAGAGTACCCCCGCAGCCGTCAGATAGAACCTGCAGTCACCCTGCTGCCCATAGATATAACGTCGCACTAGTGCTCCCGCTCCCTGTACACTTGTCGAGTAATGACAATTCGCTGAATCTCGCTGGTACCCTCATAGATCTCTGTAACTCGAGCATCCCGAAAATAGCGCTCGACCGGATAATCCTTCGAATACCCATAAGCCCCAAAGATCTGTACTGCATCATGAGTAATGCGCGAGGCGGCTTCAGAGGCAAAGAGCTTGGCCATACTTGCCTCCTGGGTCACACGAAAGCCGTGGTCTTTGAGCCAGGCAGCGCGGTAGGTCAAAAGCCTGGCGGCCTCGAGCTCTGTCACCATATCTGCCAGTTTAAAGCTCACGCCCTGATATTCTCGAATAGCCTTGCCAAAGGCTTCGCGCTCAGCAGCATACTCCAGTGAAGCTTCAAGCGCTGCTCGAGCAATGCCTACTGCCTGGGCAGCAATGCCGATGCGCCCACTATCAAGTGACGCCATAGCATAGACAAAACCCTGACCCTGTTGGCCCAATAGCTGCGCCTCAGGCACAAAACAGTCCTCAAAAATGACGCTCGAGGTAATGGCAGCATGTTGACCCATCTTGGCTTCGGCTTTGCCAAAGACCATACCTGTCGTGTCCCTTTCAACAATAAAGCAAGTAACCCCCCGCGGACCTGCTTCAGGCTCCGTCTTGGCAAGTACCAAATACAAATCAGCCTCTCCCCCACTGGTAATCCAGGCTTTGGTACCACTTAGACTGTAACCTCCCGTAACCTTGCGCGCCCGCGTCTTCATAGCTGCAGCATCTGAACCACAGTGCGGTTCCGACAAACAAAATGAGCCGATCCATTCTCCTGAGGCAAGTCGAGGTAAATAACGTTCTTTTTGCTCCTCACTGCCATAGTGAAGCAACAAGCCCTGCGGTAAACCATTGGTCACACTCATAATCGTGCCATGCGAGGCGTCAGCTGCAGAGATTTCCTCGAGCAGCGTAGCATAGCTCAAGGTATCGAGGCCCGCACCTCCATAACGCTCAGGGGTCAGAATCCCCATGAGACCCAGTTCGCCCATTTTGCGCAGACTGGCTCTGGGAAATTGCGGATACTTGTCGAGACCTGCTGCCAATGGTGCAATCTCGCGCAGCGCGAACTCACGAATGTGGCGCTGCATCAGCTGTAAGTCTTCTGGTAAAGCAAAGTTCACAGGCGTCTCCAATA
>CAZZPQ010000034.1:0-18706 GCA_964655595.1 uncultured bacterium | reverse complement strand
CGCTGCATCAGCTGTAAGTCTTCTGGTAAAGCAAAGTTCACAGGCGTCTCCAATAAATGATTAGATCTCTTGCAAAAGTCCAGTTGGATAACGATGGTTATCGCCCGAAAGGTTGCTCAGTTGATACTTTCGCAAGAAGTCTATTATACTGAGTATAACTATTTTAGTGCAGACTCGAGCGTAGTCGAAGACGCCACAAAGGAATCTCTATGGACGCCAAAACCTTGTTAAACCGTATGCCTGAAGCTCTGAAAGCTGAGGCCGTCGTGAATACCAATGTTGTAATTCAATACGATATCAGCGAGCCGGTCTATCAAGTGGTAGACAATGGCAGTATGACCGTACACGAAGGGCAAGCTGAAAATCCCAATCTGACGATCAAAATGTCAGATGAGGATTTAGTTGCACTTTTTAGCGGTACACTTAACCCGATGATGGCCTTTATGAACGGCAGAATAAAACTGCAAGGCGATATGATGCTGGCGCAGAAACTGGTTGGTTTTATCGATCAGGACAAGATTAGCAAACTTGCCTGAAGCTTTGTAGCGAGGTATTAAAGCGGAAACACTCGAGCCTTTGGGGTAAAGCTTTGCCTGAGCAATGGAAATTAAACATGATACCGACACCTACAAGCTAGCCTGCCCAGGCAGTACAGCGCAACAACTCGCCGGGCTGGTGAGCTGCTTGCGGGAACAGCTGCCTGATCTGTGCGGCATCTATCTGCACGGCTCACTGGCAATGGGCTGCTTCAATCCAGCGCGGAGCGATCTGGATGTGTTGGTTATCAGCAAGGATGCTTTGTCTCTCGAGCTGTGTCCCAAACTAACCACTGCAATCCTTGATATTTCTGGTCAGCCGCATCCCCTTGAAATAAGCATGCTCAGTCAGGCCGACCTAAATCCCTGGCGTCACCCCTGCCCCTACCAGTTTCACTTCAGTGAAGATTGGCGCGCGCGCTTCATGAATGCTCTCAGGACTGGCACAATGCCTTGGGATTCGGGCTTTCGGATAGACCCAGATCTGGCAGCGCACATCACTATTACAAAGCACTACGGCCTGTGTCTGTATGGCTTACCCATCGACGAGGTCTTTCCGGACATTCCACCAGAGGACTACCTGAATTCAATCCGCCAGGATGTCCTGGACGCCTTGGGCAATGTTGTCAACAATCCGGTCTACGGCATTCTGAATTGCTGCCGGGTGCTGGCTTTTATACAGCAAGATCTAGTGTGTTCCAAACGAGAGGGTGGCCTGTGGGCGCTTCAGCGACTACCAGACGACCTTCAGCCAGTCGTACAACAGGCCCTAGATATCTACAGCGGAAAGCTTCAGGACTCAGGCTTTGATGACCCATCCCTTGACAGTTTCGTCGCTCACGTCAAACCCCAGCTGACAAATAAAGATTCGTTTGCCTAGATTATTCTGATTCATCTCCCAGGCGTTCTCGCTGTGCTCGGAAACGCTCCGGTTATTTCTTAGGGAAACAACCGGAATTGGTATTAGTAGGGCTGATTGCAATCAGCCCTACTAATCTCCTTTTTCAATCGGGACACCCACACTATTGCCCCACTCGGTCCAGCTGCCATCATAATTTTTTACGTTTGGATAGCCCAGGAGATATTTCAATACAAACCAGCTGTGGCTGCTACGCTCGGCAATCCGGCAGTAGGCAATGACCTCTTTATCTGCTGTGACACCTTTGGCCTCATAAAGCGCTTTGAGTTCCTCAGCTGACTTAAAAGTGCCATCCGGATTCACAGTCTGCCCCCAGGGAATGCTCTGCGCCCCCGGAATATGTCCGCCACGCAACACGCCTTCTTGCGGGTAGTCAGGCATGTGCGTGACATCACCTTTAAACTCTCCAGGACTGCGCACATCCACCAGCGCCGCCTTACCTGCCTTGACTGCATCCAGTACTTGCAACACTTCATCACGAAAGGCACGTAGCTCTGACTTGCGCCGTCCCGCCACGTAGCGCCCACTAGGGTAGCCAGGCAGGTCCGTAGTGAGCGGTTTACCTTCTTGCAACCACTTCACACGCCCACCATTCATCAGTTTCAGGTGCTCATGGCCACTATAGCTAAAGAGCCAAAAGGCATAAGCCGCCCACCAGTTATTTTTATCGCCATAGAGCACAATGGTCGTGTCGTTACTGATACCCAGGCGCACGAAAAGCTGTGCGAGCGCGTCCGGCTGAATAAACTCACGAATAGGGTCATCCCACAAATCCATGAGCCAGTCAAGTTTTTGAGCGCCGGGAACATGTCCGGTATCATACAAAAGCACATCCTCATTTACCTCGAGAACCCGGATGTTGTCGTTTTGATGGTGCTCGAGCACCCAATCTGTGGTGACCAGAACATCTGCCTGCGCATAATTCGACATAATCAAACTCCCTTGGCTGTTTGGCAAAGTGCCTTGTCCTGACCTGTTCTTTAAGCATAGAAGGCTCAGGACTTTTAGTATACTTCTTGCAAAAGTCCAGATTGATAGCGATTCTAATCGGCCTTAAGATTGCTCAGTTGATACTTTCGCAAGAAGTCTAGTATACTGCATCGCCAATGGCTTTTTATGCAGCACAGCTTCCGGTGCTATACTCCCTGCGTGAGTCGCATTCTCAAACTTGCCCCCTCTATCCTGGCCGCAGATTTCAGCCAGCTCGGCACTCAGCTCGCTTTGGTCGAAGCAGCGGGTGCTGACCTGATTCACATTGACGTGATGGACGGTCACTTTGTGCCGAACATTTCCTTTGGTATGCCTATTATTTCTGCCTGCCAGCGCAGCACCGCGCTGCCACTTGATGTCCACCTGATGATTGCGCAACCTGAGCGCTATATTGATAGCTTTGCAGAGGCTGGCGCAGCCATCATCACGATTCATGCTGAAGCCACCCCACATGTTCACCGCGCCTTGCAACTCATTAAGGCACAGGGTATCAAAGCTGGTTTGGCGCTTAATCCGTTTACCCCTCTCGACATACTCGAGATCGCCCTGGACGAACTTGACCTGGCCCTTTTGATGAGTGTCAACCCGGGCTTCGGCGGTCAAAGCTTCATTCCTGGAACCCTAAAGCGGCTACAAACCGTGCGCAAGTGGATTGACCAGCGCGGACTAGACTGCGAACTAGAGGTAGATGGCGGTGTCGATAGCGATAACATTGGCGATATCGCCAGTGCCGGTGCAAGTATTCTGGTGGCAGGTAGTGCTGTGTTTAGGGGGGACATTCAGAATAACATCAAGTTACTACGCGCTCGTCTAGGTGACTGATTCCTCAAAACGTCCCAGTCTGCGAAAGCGTTCATAACGCTGTGCCAGCAACTCCTCAGCAGTGCACAATTTAAGAGGCTCGAGTTCCTGACGAATCGCTTCTCCAACTGAACGAATGGTGGTATGGGGATCCTTATGGGCTCCACCAAGCGGTTCTGTTATGACCCTGTCCACAACTTCAAGCTCGAGCAGGTCATAAGCAGTGAGCTTAAGCGCTTCAGCAGCCCGGGGGGCTTCAGCAGCGTCCCGCCACAAGATCGCCGCACAGGACTCAGGGCTGATAACCGAGTATATAGCGTGCTCGAGAATCATTACACGGTTTGCTACCCCAATAGCGAGCGCACCACCCGAGCCACCTTCCCCAATCACGATACTGATAGCGGGAACGCGCAGCTGGCTCATACGCTGAATACTTTGAGCAATAACCCAAGCCTGTCCCTGTTCCTCTGCCGCCAAACCCGGGTAGGCACCTGGGGTATCTATCAGGCTAATCACAGGCAAACAGAACTTATCCGCCAGTTCAAACATACGCATCGCCTTACGATAGCCACTCGGATGCATCATGCCAAAGTTGCGGTGGATATTGTCCTTGGTATCGCGCCCTTTTTGCTGAGCCATGACCACCACTGTCTGTCCGTCTAGTTGGGCCAAGCCACTGACCAGTGCCGGGTCATCTCCCAAGGTCCGATCTCCATGCAGCTCCTGAAAGTCTCCGAAAATACCCTGAACATAGTCCAGGCCCGTTGGCCGACCGGGGGCTCTGGCGACCTGAACCCGTTCCCAGCGGCTCAGATTATTAAAGGTTTCCTGTTTCAAGCGCTCCAGACGGCGCTCCAGTAGCCCAATCTCCTCGGACATATCCATGTCCTGGGTTTCGGCGTAGCGCCGCATATCGATGATTTTTGCCTCGAGTTCATCAATCGGCACCTCAAAGGGCAAAGGCATGCTGCTCCTCTTGTTGCCGAGCCAAGCCACTGCGCAACAGCCTGATATACGTTGCCAACCGACCCTTGAGATCAGCCCGTGTTATCACAGCGTCAATCATTCCCTTTTGGAGCAAAAATTCAGAGCGCTGAAAGCCCTCTGGCAATTCCTGCTTGATAGTTTGCTGAATGACACGTGGTCCGGCAAAGCCTACCAGGGCTTTGGGTTCCGCCACAATGATATCCCCCAGAGCTGCAAAGCTGGCAGATACACCACCAGTCGTAGCGTCGGTCAGGAGGCTAATAAAGGGTAAGCGCTTCTCTGCCAGGCGGCTGAGCGCCATGGTGGTTTTTGCCATCTGCATCAGTGACAGCGCGCCTTCTTGCATGCGCGCTCCTCCCGAGGCAGCCACCGCCACAAAAGAACGTCCTTCAGCCGCTGAGCGCTCGGCGGCTCTGGCAATTTCTTCTCCCACGACCGAACCCATCGAGCCCCCAGAAAAGAAAAAGTCCATGATCGCTATGCCGACGGCTTCGCCTTCCATCAGACCTGCCCCAGTCACGATAGCATCTGGACGCCGCTGTTTATCCTGAGCGCGCTTCAAGCGCTCAGGATAACTCTCAGAATCCTGAAACTCCAGAGTATCCAGAGGTCTGATATGACCTGACCACTGCTCAAAGCTGCCTTCGTCTAAAAGCAAGTCCAGCCGCGCCTCAACCGGCATTCGGTAATGGTGACCACATTCGGTACAGCAATACAAGTTGGCAAGCAAATCCTTGCGGTAAATCTGTGCGTTACAGGACTCACACTTTAACCACAGGCCGACTGGGCTGTTATCGTCATCACTGCGTGTCGGGCGTTTCCGCCGAAACCAACGCTCGAGTGTCATTCTATCTCCTCTGCAACCGGGCACACATCACAGCAGTGTAACGTAATAACCCAATGCACCGTCCTTTAGTTTAGCAGTGCTAGAAGTTTTTTGAACCCGTAAACCTTACCATTACCAGACTCGGATTTGGGACACAGCCTCAACCAAGCTGCTTTTTCACAGATTCCGGATCAGCCAGGCGCACAATAGCTGGCTCGGCAGGTCGCATATCGCTGCGCCCAGTAAAGCTGGCACCCTCTTCAATATCTAAAGCTCGAGCCTTGACATCACCTTCCAGGCGACCATTTTGCCAAATTTCAATTTTGCCCTTCACTTCAATGTTGGCCTTCACAACACCCAATATCTTTACTTCATGTGCGCGGATAAACTCACCTTCGATAACACCATCCGCAGCCACCTCAAGCACGCCATCAACCGTGATATTGCCATTAATCTTGCCGTGAACACGTACCCGCCCCTGCGCACTAAGATTGCCATGCAGCACTGTTCCACTACTGATAAAAGTGATTGTGTGCGTCTGAGAGTTTATATCTTTGGGTTTTGCAGTTCGTCGGAACACCTGAATCTCTCCAACCTGGCTTTGTCTTGTTCATTGTTTCATTCAGCCTTACAACTGTCAATAAATATCACAGTGCGTGTAAAGCCCTTGTGCATAAGCGCACAGACCAGTATGCTTAAGAACGGCATGGAAAGTGTTCAGGTAGTGCTGGTTACAAACGTAGGTCAGGGATTTGGTCGAGCGATCGCCCTGTCTTTCGGGCAAGCAGGCTTTGATGTCGTCTGTGCTGACCGCGATGTTGATCTGGCCTCTAAGACAGCTGCTGAAATCGAGGAACTAGGGGGACAGGGTATTCCCATACAAGCGGACATGAGCACCCAAATGGATGTCAGAAAGACCTTTGATAAGGTCTTTGAAATCTTCGGTGAGCTCAGCGGTGTGGTGCACGTTGCCAGCTATGAAAGCCACACAACTTTTAACAAGCTCAGCGAAGGGGAGTTCGGTGAGCTGCTGAGCGAGACTATCCGCAGCACCTTTCTGATGCTCAAGTACACCGCACACTATCTCGATGAAGCCTGGCTGGTTCTGGTAAGCCCCCCTAAAAATGCGACTGAGCCCCATATGCTCAGTGTGCGAGGTGCGATGACCCGTATGGCCAGCGGCTTTGAAAGTCACCACCGGCATCTTAGAGTCAATGTTGTGGTGCCCTCTAGAAGTGCTTCCGACCCGCGGCATGACGCTGCACTGGTCAAAAGCGTTCGCTTTTTGAGTTCATCAGAGGCAAAGGGTATCAGCGGGCACAGGCTGTACGTAGAACTACCACCCCCACCCCGTATCATTGAGTCCCTGTTGCCCGAGGTACAAGCTGCTCTGGATGAGACGATTCGCCAGGATGATCTGGAAGCCAGCCTCTACGATGAGGAATTGGATGATGCTGATGATCCGGTGGCTTTGCCTAGGGATAAAGCAAGCTTCGATGAGTTTGATTTTGAAGACTCAGAAGAAACCCAGAGCCTGCTCAACTATGGTACAGAGGTCGACTTGACATGAAGTGCCCTTATTGCACCTCTGATGATACCCGGGTCATCAATTCCCGTTCCGCTGATGAGGGCATTGCCATTCGCCGCCGCCGTGAATGTACCGCCTGTAATCGCCGTTTCACCACCTATGAACGCGCTCAGTTCGAGGCACTCATGGTCATTAAGCGTTCAGGACGACGGGAAGCCTTTAACCCCGACAAGCTGCTCGACAAGTTACGCATCGCCTGCAATAAGCGACATGTGACCGAAAAACAATTGCGTGAGTTTGCCTATGGCTTTGAGGATGAGATCAATCTGCCCGAAATCAGTTCTGAAGACATAGGCATGCGGGTCCTGAAGTTTCTTAAAAACCTTGATGATGTTGCTTACATACGGTTCCTCAGTGTCTACCGAGATTTTGATTCAGTGGACCGCTTTATTGAAGAGATTAAGCAACTAGGTGAGCCAGCTGTTGGCAAGGCAACCAGGTAATACCAATCCCGATAATACACTTCAGCAAACCCAGAGGATTTTGTACCGTTCCTTATCGGAATTGGTATAGCTCATACTTTTCGCGGATGCGGCATTCAAAATCTAGCTTACAATAGAGTTGAATAAACCTTTAGGAGGAACGTATGACACCTGCCCCTTCCATAAGTAACATGATCAGCCAAAGCCGTGAAGTTTTAAGCAAACCCAGCGTTCAAACCTTTGAACGCTTCGAGAATCAGGGATCGCTACGTGAAGCCGTTATCTATGTTGGCATTGCCGCCCTTATTACCGGCCTGCTCAATCTGACAGGGGGTTTAAGTGGTTTCTTGTCCGGTATTATCGCAACAATCATTGGTTTTCTGGTCTTTACCTACCTGATTTTCTGGATCGGCAAGCAACAAGGTGGCAGCGGAACCTATAACCAGGTGGCTTACAGTTTCGCGCTTTTTTGGGCACCGCTTTCAGTGATTTTTGCCGCCTTGGCACTAGTTCTGCTGATTACCATCATCGGCATCTTCCTGATTCCCGCTGTCGCTATAGCAGCCCTGGCTGCCAACATCTATTTTGCCTATCTGGCCATTCAATCCAGCATGAACCTACCTGCAGGTAGCAAGGTGTGGCTTGTGTTGCTTGTAGCGGCAATAGGCAGTTTCCTGGTGAATTTGGTCGTGGGATTGACGCTGGGCTAAACCCCATTAAAACCCTGGATGGCTCGCATAAACGCCTGAACCAGCGGGCGACCCTTAATAGTTATCACGTGACCCCCCTCGAGCATGACCTGTAAGCTGGGGCTGCCATCCGCTTCAGCTTCCAGATTGCCCCTTAAAAGCTCAAAGGCTACTACTTTTTCAAGTACGATACTGCTATCACCAAGTTTGACAATTGTCATAGCTCACCATCCAGATCATAACTCAGCCTCGAGCCCTCCTGCTGCTTAATAACAGAAATGCGTGCTGGCAGCCGGTCCGTGAGGGACTTAACGTGAGTAATCACCCCTACCATACGCCCTTGCTTCGTGAGATTTTCCAAGACCAGCGCCACCGCATCTAAGGTAGTTGCGTCCAGTGTACCAAAGCCTTCATCCAGGAACAGTGCGCCTAAGGCCGTACTGCCTGCCAAGGTATCCGATAGCGCCAGCGCCAGCGCCAGGCTGGCAATAAAAGTCTCACCTCCAGAAAGCGTCTTGGCCAAACGCGTTGAACCTGCGTTCCAGTAATCTTTCACCTGATAATCGCCATCGCTAAGGTGCAGGTCATAGCGTCCATCGGTAACTTCACGGATGATGCGCGAGGCATGCTGCGCCAGTTGCGCCTGCACCTGGTTGATTAGGTAGTCCTGAAACTCATTGCCACGCAGATCTTTAGCCAGGATGTCGTAAGTCTCATAGCTGCGCTTATGCAAGTCTAAAGCCTGCATAAGTGCAGACCGCTTGTGTAGCTGCTCTGCTAAACGCTCGAGCTCACTCATCAAACGCCCTTGAGTCTTATACAGCTCGGTCAGTTCCTCACTAAGCTGTTGTAGTTCCTCTTTTTGAGCCTGGTAACTCAGCTCATCGTGCTGACGTCCATCAAGTTTGACCTGCAACTCCAGTTCGCGCTTCTGGGCCTGTTCCAACTGACTGGTATGGCTGCCAATTTCCACCTCCAAGAGTTGCATGGCATCGGAAGTAAGTGCAGCCTGCTGTACCTCACCAGCATCACTGAAGCTTGAGGCTTTCAGTGCCTTCGTCAGGCTTTCATTCAGAGTGTCAAGTTCCACCTTATCAGACTCTAAGTTGGTGCTGCGCAGCTCTTGTTCTGTAGCAAGATCCCGCAAGGCACGCTCAGCGCTGGCAAGCCCTTCTTCAGCATCCTTATAGTTGTGCTCCAGTTGGCTTTCTTCACGCTTTAAGCTGGCTATGACTTGCTCTGGTTCCTTACCTGTGGTAATCTGCTCAATCTCAAAGGCAAGCGCTGCCAGCAGGCGCTCGCGCTGCTTCCTGAGCTCTGCCTTCAGCTCTGTCACAGAACCGCTGGCTAGCGTGATATTCGCTGTCAGCTCGCGCAGCTTTGCCTGCGCCGCCTCACGCTGCTCCGTATAGTCACGAATACGGCTTTCTTTTTCCCCCATACGTTCAAGACTACGCTGATAGTCAGCCTTCAACTCTGCATGCTGCTTGAGTAGGGCATCGACCTGTTCTTGCGCTGCCTCCTGCGCCAATTTCAGGCTGGCAAACTGAGCGTCTTGATCTTGGGGTTCTGTCAGCAATTCAATCACTTGCTGACAGACCGGGCACATATCACCCACAGCCAGCTGCTGACGAAGCGCAGCTGCCTGATCGCGCAGCTGCGCTTCGTCAGCAGCGCGCCTCGCCTGCTCGAGTTCTTGCCTGGCCTCCTGTCCCTTTTCGGTAATCGCTTTGAGAGACTTATCTTGCTCAGCCGCTTGCTGACGTATAGCGCTGAGCTCTGCCTGCAACTGTTTTAAATGTGCGCTTAACTTTTCAAGCTGAGCGTTTTTTTCTTCCAGAAGTGGTAGCTCCCTAGCCTGCAACTCGAGCTTTTCCCAGGCTTCATCGCTATAGTGAACGTTCGGTTTATACAGCGCAGCCAAGCCAAGGTTACCACCCCGCGACTTAAGCTGACTGAGCTGCGGCACGACCTGTTGCAGGCTGCTGATCTCTGCCCTCAGTTCTGGTAAACGCCTTGAGCGCTTTTCCTTAAGCTCCTGCAAATGCTGACTTGCCAGCCGTAGCGTTTCTGCCTGCTTCTCTTTAGCCTCACGAAGTTCCTGTAGCCGCTGGCTGGCAGCCTCCAGCTTCTCACGCAAACTCTCACGCTGAGCTATCAGGGGCATCAGGCTCGCTGCCAAACGTGCCTGCTGGAGCCGCTGACGCTTATCTTCTACTTTGACCGTATTTTGCCTGAGCATTTTTAACTCAGCGTCCAGCCTTAGCTGCTCTTCGATCAATTGCTTGATGGTATCCAGCTCTTTGAGGTTAAGCTCGAGCTCTTGCTGACGTTTGCTTAGCTGTTTTTGTCTATCTTCCAGCTGTTTTACTTCCCGCTGAGCCTCAGTCTGCCGCACCTCGCTGACCAAAGCATAATCCTGCTCCAAACGCAGGTTGATACTCTTTATCTGGTGCTCGGCCTCCCGAGCACGACGACCTGCTTCCTCCCTCATACGCCCCAGGCGCTCCAGACCCAACAGGTTCACCAGAAGCTGGCGGCGCTTAGCCGCGTCACCCCGTAAAAACTCGTCGAAAGCCCCCTGTGGCAAGAGCACAGCGCGGGTAAAACCCTCGTAATCCAGACTGAGCAGTTGCCCGAGTTTGGCATCAGCCTCACGCAGCTTTTCGCTTTCGGGTAGCTGAAGCCAGCGCGCATCTTCACCCAAATGTTCGATACGCGTTTGTTTTTCAACGCGCCCACTCGGCTTGCGGTCTTGCGTGCGTGTCACGCGGTAGGTACCTGCAGGCAGCCGAAACGCCAGACTAACGCGCATCTGGCTTAGGCCAGGACTGATCAGCACATCCAGATTCTGATGCCCCAAGCGGGCCGTCTGCCCATACAGGGCGTAGGTCATGGCGTCAAGCAAAGTAGACTTCCCACTGCCCGTAGGTCCGGAAATAGCAAAAAGCTCGAGGCCATCGAAACTCAGCTCCTGTGGTTCACGAAAACAGGTAAAACCGCTCAGTTCAAGCTTTAGCGGTATCATAGCTCTTCCTCATGCAGACTAAGGAGTTCTGAAAAAGCGTCCTGTAACTGCACTGGCAAGACCTGTCCCCGTTTTTCCTGGTAGTACTGAGCATAGGTCTCGAGCATATTGAGCTGCTTTAAATCCAGTTGCGCTGCGGCAACCTCCTGGTCTGCTGTCAGGTTAAGCTCTACCGAGATGAGATTAGGATAATCACGCAACAAGCGATCTTTAAGTCCTGGCTGTGAGGCCTCCAACTTTAGCCTGAGCTTGATATATCCCTCAAAACTACGCTCGTGCTCAAGTTTGCGCTCAACACTTTGCAAATCAGCCCGAACGTGCTTAAGGCGCTTGCCAGCCTTGAGTGGAATAAGCGACTCAATCTCGCTAGGTCGGCCGGGCTGGGCGTTCACAATCGTCACGCTTTTAGCGTCACCCTCTTCACCGAAGTCAAGTTGCAGAATGCTGCCCGCATAACGCCCGGCATGTTCAGGATAATTCTGGATAGCTTGCGGCTTATGGATGTGACCTAATGCCACATAACTGGTACCGGACGGAATGATATCAGCACTCATGACATAGGCATCAGTGCAGTGGAACTGATACTCAGAGTGCGCCAGAGTCGCCCCCTCCATGGTCCCGTGCATGAGTAGCAGATTGACCGTGTCCGCCGTAAATGAAGCGCTAAGGTTCTCTACCAGTTTGCGCATCCGAGCCTGATAGGTCTCGAGACGTTGCCCAACATCCCCCAGTAAATCTGCCACCTTGACAATGCGGCGCTCCGATATAAAGGGCAAGGCAGCGATGCGAGCCGTTCCCTTGGCTACAGGCAGGTCAAAAACCCCACCAGCGCCCGCCACCCTGGGATGCCCTAATACCCTGACCTGCGACAGTTGCAGAAGCGGCGCTACCGCATCGAGACGCGCTGGAGAATCATGGTTACCAGCAATCACGACACTCGGAATACCCGCCTGCCCCACATCCATAAAAAACTCATAGATAGCAGCTTCAGCTTCAGCACTACTGGTTTTGCTGTCATAGACATCACCTGCAACCACAATCAAATCTACCGACTGCATTTTGGCAATATCTGCAATCTCGCGTAAGACCTCCCGGACTTCCGGGGTTCGGTCTATCCCATGCAATGTACGTCCGGCATGCCAGTCTGCCGTGTGTAAAATCTTCACAGGCCTACTTTAACTTACCTGAGTCAGTCGGTGGATAGACTTGCTTGACCGGACTCGAGCTTAAGCGCTTCGAGTGCCGCCAGTTCATAGGTTTGCACATCCTGTTCCTGCGCTGTTTCGTCCTCTACGCCGGGATGTGGCGCGACCCGCCAGAAGGCTACGAGGCTATTTTGCCAGTCAGCCAAAATCTCTTTAGCCCTGTGACTACCTGTTAACTCCGCATGCCGCGCAATCATGGTGCGTAGCAACTCTTCATCCAGACCACCAACGATACGCTCGAGGCTGACCATAGCAGAGTTATAACGCTGCTTAAACATATCTGTCGGGTCGTAGACATAGGCAATACCACCACTCATGCCCGCAGCAAAGTTTCTGCCCGTCTCACCCAAAATGACCGCCACACCGCCCGTCATGTACTCACAACCATGATCACCGCAACCCTCGACCACAACCTTACCGCCAGAATTGCGTACACAGAGGCGTTCACCTGCACGCCCAGCCGCATAGAGACTGCCACCTGTCGCACCGTACATCACCGTATTACCAACGATCGTATTCTTATGAGACAGCGCTAGCACCGCTGGACTCGGCCGGACGACAATCTCACCACCATACATACTCTTAGCCACGTAATCCTGCGCTTCACCCTCGAGCATCAGATGCATACCACGGTTATTAAAGATGCCAAAGCTCTGACCAGCAACACCTTTGAATGTGTAGGTAATGGTAGCAGCAGGCAGGCCCGCAGCGCCATGCGACCGCGCAATTTCACCAGACAAGCGAGCGCCTACACTGCGCTCAAGATTCGTAATCGTGTAGCTTTTGCTAAGCCTTGTTCCTGTAGCAATGGCATCTTTAGCATCAAGCCAAAGCCTTTCATCCAGCGAGACAGCCCCTTCTGGTCGGTCGTTACGAGGCTGCTGCGAGCGGCGCGCTTTGTGCTTGCCAGGATCGCGCACAAGCTCTGAGAGATCCAGCTTGACATCCTTAGGCAGGGTGATTGACTTTTGCTCGAGCAAATCATTACGCCCAATAATGTCCTCGAGTCTTTTAACACCCATCTCAGCCAGGATCATGCGCACCTGTTGTGCCAGGTAAACCATAAAGTTCATCACATGCTCCGGCTCTCCCTGATACTTGGCCCGCAGGTCAGATCGCTGCGTTGCAACACCTACGGGGCAGGTGTTCAGATGGCACTGACGAATCATGGCGCAACCTGCGGCCACCAGCGCTGACGTCCCAAAACCAAACTCTTCAGCACCCAGGAGTGCCCCGATAATCACATCGCGCCCTGTCTTCATGCCACCGTCGACCCGCAAAGTCACCCGACCGCGCAGGTCATTTTCCACCAGAACCCGCTGCGTTTCCGCCAAGCCTAACTCCCAGGGTGCCCCTGCATGTTTGACTGAAGACAAAGGCGACGCACCAGTACCGCCATCATTACCAGAAATTTGAATATTATCCGCATAGCCTTTGGCCACACCAGCAGCAATCGTTCCTACACCCGCAGTTGAAACAAGCTTCACACCGACTCGAGCTTCTTTGTTAACCCGCTTCAGGTCATAGATGAGTTGTGCCAGGTCCTCAATCGAGTAGATGTCATGGTGAGGCGGTGGCGAAATCAGCGTGACACCGGGCACCGAATGACGAATACTGGCAATCTCTTCATTAACCTTAAAACCAGGTATCTGCCCACCTTCACCAGGCTTGGAACCTTGCGCCATCTTGATCTCTAGTTCTGTGGCGCTAATCAGATACTCCGGTGTAACGCCAAAGCGACCTGAGGCAATCTGCTTAATGGCACTGTTGGCCCAGTCACCTACTCTGGGGTGCCAGTTACTGTGGAAAAGCTGGGGATTATGCTGATCTTCCGAGTAAGGCTTAAAGCGGATGGCATCCTCTCCGCCCTCTCCCGAATTACTCTTGGCACCCAGGCGGTTCATGGCAATTGCCAGTGTCTCGTGCGTCTCGCGCGAAACCGAGCCGTGGCTCATGGCCTGGGTTGTAAAGCGCTTAACAATGCCTTCAACTGGCTCTACTTCGTCCAGGGCCAAGGGCTTTTCTGCCCGCTTGTAGTTAAGAAGATCCCGCAGGTTGCAAGGCGAGCGGTCATCCACCAACCGCGCATACTCTTCAAAGGCTTCAAAACTCTCGGTCCGCACCGCCTTGTGAAGCGCTTTAAAGACCAGTGGATTAAGCGCATGATATTCACCAGCCTTGCGGAAGCGGTAAATGCCGCGATCAATCAGCGCTGGGTCTTCACCAAAAGCCTCAGCATGAAAGCGCAACTGATCGATAGCGAAGGTCTCCAACGTTGCACCTCCGATGCGACTGGCAGTGCCCGGGAAAAAGTGCCGAATGACCGTCTCGTCAATACCAATCACTTCGAAAATCTGTGCGGCGCGGTAACTTGCCAGGGTAGAAATGCCCATTTTGGACATAATCTTGAGCAAGCCTTTTTCGACTGCCTTAACATAGTTCTTTACAGACAGATCAGGCGCAAGGGGCGCACTGTTCTTGACCATTTCCGGAACGCTGCGCGCGGTGGCAAAAGCCAGGTAAGGGTGAATCAGGGCCGCACCAAAACCGATGAGACAGGCAAAATGATGGTCTTCTCGAGGTTCACCCGTATCGAGGATAATAGCTGTCTTGGTACGCAAACCTGCAGCCAGCAAACGGTGATGAACTGCCGAAGTTGCCAGGAGCATGGGAATCGGAACCGCATCTGGCGAGACACCCCGGTCACTGATAACCAGAATAACTGCGCCTGTCCTGGCGGCCTTTTCTGCTGTTAGTGCCAGATCATCCAAGGCTGTCTTCAGACCTTCGGGGCCGTCTTCCACTCGAAAGAGCGCTGGCAGAGTCGCCGACTTATAGTGCGGCTGGTCTTTGAGCCACTGCAACTGGGTGTCACTGATAATGGGGGAAGAAAAACGCATGACATGCGCCGCAATACCTTCTTCCTCGAGCACTGCTCCACGGGGTCCTACGATGGTTGATAAAGACATGACCAACTCTTCCCGCAAAGGGTCGATAGGCGGGTTGGTCACCTGGGCAAAGCGTTGCTTGAAATAGCGGTAGAGCTGCTGCGGTTGTTCTGACAAGACTGCCAAAGGTGTATCATCGCCCATAGAACCTACCGGCATCTCAGCTTTTGTAACCATCGGCTCAAAAATGCGATCGTAATCTTCGCTGCTGTAGCCGAAGGCTTTTTGGGAACGCTGCAAAACCTCGACAGACCAGCCACGCTCCTCGATTGGGTCAGAGACAAACTGAGGTGGATGAATGCTGTACTGCTCAACCCAAACCCGGTAGGGATGCCGCGTGGCATAGTAGCGCTTGATCTCATGGTTACGAAGCAGCCTGCCCTCGAGGGTATCAACAGCCATGATTGTGCCAGGACCCAAGCGTCCTTTTTCGACGATGTCGGCATCGTCCATCGGCACGACACCTGCCTCTGAACCGACGACCACCAGACCATCCTTACTAATCCAGTAGCGTTGGGGGCGCAAGCCATTGCGGTCTAAGGCAGCTACAGCATAGCGCCCATCGGACAGTGCAATGGCAGCAGGTCCGTCCCAAGGCTCCATCAGGGTAGCGTGATAGCGAAAGAAGGCTTTGACATCCTCATCCAGTTCGGCATGCTGCTCAAAGGCTTCTGGCATCAGCATCAACATGGTCTCAATCGGGTCACGACCGGAAAGTGTCAGGAGTTCAAAAGCATTGTCCAAAGCAGCAGAGTCACTACCGCCTGCTTCAATGACCGGCAACAGCTCCCGCACTGTGTCCCCCCAGACCCGGCTAGAGAGCACCGGCTCCCGCACCCGCATGAAGTTCACATTGCCCTGAAGTGTATTAATCTCACCATTGTGGGCCAGAAAGCGAAAGGGCTGTGCCAGTGACCAGCTTGGCATGGTATTGGTACTGTAGCGCTGATGAAACACAGCAATGGCTGTTTCAAAGTCAGGATCAGCCAAATCCGGATAGAAGTGTTCGAGTTGTGGCGCCACCATAAGTCCTTTGTAGCTAATGGTTCGGCTCGAGAATGAGGGCACGTAAAAACGTCCCAGATTGGCATCTTTAAGCCTTTTTTGAATGCGCTTGCGGGTCAGGAACAGCAGGCGCTCAAAAGCGTCACCCTCTAGTCCGGCAGGTCGCTTGACCAAAACCTGTCGAATAATGGGCAGGCGCAACCTGGCATCCTCACCCAGGTGGCTGCTTTCGACTGGAACCTTACGCCAGGTCAACAGCTCCAGTCTCGAGCTGTCAATAACCTCATTGATAAGACCATAGATGCGCTCACTGGGTGCATCATTACTGACAAAAAAGGTACCTACTGCCAGGTCATGGTCATCTGCCAGATAAATGCCGTGCCTTTCCAGGACTTTTCTGAAGAACTTGTGGGGTAGTTGCGTCAAAACACCTGCACCATCACCCGTTAAGCCATCTGCACTGACGGCTCCACGATGACTCAGATTACACAGTGCCCCAATGGCGCGCTGCAAGGTCAGATGGGTCTTGCGTCCATGTACATCAGCAACAAAGCCGACACCACAAGCATCACGTTCTTGTGGCCAGGCAAGACTCTGAAAATCAGAAAACTCAGTCATCAGTGGTTCCTCTCAGCAACGTAACGCACTGCGTCACAAGCGGTGGTTATCTGCTCTCGTCTATGTTCTCAACCAAAAAGTTCTCAACCAAAAACAGAACCTGAAAGTATCGGCCTCAACCCGTGCCAGATAAGGTAAATAATAGAGTGATTCCGTATAAAAACCTCAGGATTGTCCAAGGGCAAAAAAAGGGGGGGGTGTGTCGCCTCTGGCTAGGCGCTCCCAATTATACTCCGACATCCAGAAGCTGTCAATTTCCCGACGAGACCCTAAGTGTCGTTCTGGACACATTTTTTAATGCAAGTGCCAAAAAGACCTAATAGCAGGGATTATTAAGCCAGAAGACCCAATTAGACCCTAAAAGAAAAGCTTTTGCCAAAAACCCTAGCGAATAATTATGCGAAAACGTGCCTGAAAACCAGGGCAGCCTAGTCTGTCAGTGGTGCAACCTTTTCTTTCAGCAGCTTATACTCTATAGCGTCAATAAGCGCTTCATAAGAAGCATTAATGATATCGGTACTTGCTCCAACAGTAGCCCAGCTCGTATGCCCATCCGTTGTCTCAACCTGTACCCGCACAACACTGCCTGTACCAGTCTCCGAGCCAGACAAAACCCTGACCTTGTAGTCGACCAGGCTCAACTCTTCTATCATAGGATAAAAGCGTAGCAGCGCTTTTCGCAGAGCCCTGTCCAGAGCGTTCACTGGCCCATCGCCACTAGCGGCAGTGTGCTCGAGCTGTCCCCCAACTTCAAGCTTAATCGTTGCCTCTGCTACCGGAACACTGTCTTCATCACGCTTGGTGATGTTGATGTTAAAACCATGCAGTATAAAATACGGTTGGTATTCCCCACGCACTTTTTTGCTCAAGATCTGAAACGATGCTTCAGCACCCTCAAAGGAATAACCACGATTTTCCAGCTCCTTGAGACGCTCGAGTACCGAGCGCACATAGGGGTCATCACTCTGCAAGGCCTCGCCAAACTCCCCAGCTTTAGCCAGCAGATTTGCCCGACCCGACATGTCCGAAATCAGCACACGACGCTTGTTACCCACAAGCTCAGGATCAACGTGCTCGTAGGTCTTGGGATCCTTGTTCACAGCGGAAACATGAATGCCACCTTTATGCGCAAAGGCAGTATCGCTGACATAAGGTGCGCGCATATTGGGTTGCAGGTTGGCGCGCTCATCCACATAGTGCGACAACTCGCGCAGTCTGCGCAAATCCTGTCGCTGCTCAAAGCCAAGCTTCAACACCAGATTCGGAATTATACTGATTAAATTGGCATTACCACAGCGTTCACCATAGCCATTGACCGTGCCCTGCACGTGACTGGCACCAGCACTCACACCTGCCAGCGTATTAGCTACACCCAGGTCACTGTCATTGTGCATATGCACGCCTACCACTACATCAAAGCGACTCAGTACCTCCTGGACCAACCCAGCAACATCAGCTGGCAGAGAACCCCCATTGGTATCACACAAAACCAGGCGGTCAGCCCCACCTCTGGCAGCAGCTGCCAGCGTTGCTAGGGCATACTCAGGGTTGGCACGATAGCCATCAAAAAAGTGCTCGGCGTCATGCACCACAAGTTTATCCTGAGACTTCAAATAGCGTACCGAATCCTCGATCATCTCCAGGTTTTGCTCGAGAGTAGCTCCCAGTGCTGTTGTTACATGAAAATCCCATGACTTGGCTACCAGCGTAACGACAGGTGTTTCAGCTTCCAAAAGTGCCTTGATATTGGGGTCATTATCTGCCTTGTTGGCTTTGTGCCGTGTTGAGCCAAAGGCTGAAAGGCGCGCCCTTGATAAGTGTTCCGACTTCATCAGGTCAAAAAAGCGCATATCCTTGGGGTTACTACCAGGCCAGCCACCTTCGATATAATCCACACCAAAAGCGTCCAGTCGTTTAGCAATCGCCACTTTATCCTCAGCCGTCAGATTAAAATCCAAACCTTGCGTGCCGTCGCGTAGTGTTGTGTCATAAATTTCAATCGTTGCCATCTGTAGCCTCACAATGCCGTAAATCCCCTACTACTATACCCTGAGTTCCGCCTGATACTGAGCCCGATACATTGCTTAAACCCGATACATTGCTTAAAGATGTGCAAAGCGCTTCCCCGCTTCCTACGCGCCCTG
>CAZZPQ010000033.1:21713-22796 GCA_964655595.1 uncultured bacterium | reverse complement strand
ATTGATGCGGTCAACATAGATAAGTCCAGGTTCACCGGTCTGCCAGGCATGGTCAGCAATTTCCCAGAGCGTGCCACTACTGGCATGTTTGTTTTGCTGCATGAAATCGTCTGTGACCAGCACGCTGATGTTAAAGGTGGAGATATCCCCCTCGAGCTGTTCGCGCTCCAGGTCTTTAGCCGTAATAAAATCGCTGATGTCGGGGTGGGTTATCGACATCGTGGCCATCCCAGCGCCACGGCGGGTACCTCCCTGCCTGATTACCCTAAGCGTGGGCGCATAGACATAGCGCAGCGTGGCAATCGGCCCAGCGTACTCCGCGCCGCCCAGACTGGCCCAGTAGGCAAAGTTATCAAAGACCTCTACAGCAAAGCTGCTCGGACCGCTGCTGTTACCGCCAGAGCCGTTGACTGGCGTACCTTCAGGGCGCAAGTCACTCAAGTCAAGGAGTACATCACGCCCTTCGAGTAAATGACCAATCAGCTCAGTGCCAGTCATCCAGATTTTTTCAACCGAGTCACCAACGATGAGCTTGGTCAGGCTGGCTGGGGCCTGCTGCTTTTCGATAAAGCTTGCGTAGCGGTAGCCCTTGGTTACATAGGTACCATGGACCAGATCCATGTAGGTGCCGCTTTTGACCTTGTCATAGTCGGCGTGCTGTGGGTTAATGCTTAAAAAGAGGCGTCCGGTTGCGTGGGAGTAAGGACGCTTGGGACTGATGGGGTCGAGGTTCAAACCGTTGCCACCACCAACCTTGGTCACCAGTGCCAGCTTGGTGGCTAGCCGCATGACCCACTCGGTACTACCCGCCAGCTCAGGACTGCCGTCCTGTACAAAGCAGTTAAGCACATTGCCATGTTGCGTGGCAGCACCCGCCAGAACGCGACCACCAGGGCAAAAGCGCTTACTGACCATCAGGTCATAAAACGCCTGTAGCTGCTCGCTGCGCTGCACTTCGGTTTCAGGGCTGGCCACCCAGCTTGCTACACGTTCAAACATGTCATGCAGCGTCGTGTCCTCGGCGGTGAAATACTGGCGCTTGGCAATTGCAACAGCATGGTTATCAAAAGACTCGAGCTGTTT
>CAZZPQ010000033.1:0-21613 GCA_964655595.1 uncultured bacterium | reverse complement strand
AATACTGGCGCTTGGCAATTGCAACAGCATGGTTATCAAAAGACTCGAGCTGTTTCTTATGGATACTTGCAACGGGTTTTCCCACAATTTCCTCCTGCTTATTTATTCGGCGGAGCCCATCCGCAATTTATCTTAGAAGTTTATCATGGTGGGAAGAAAAAATACAAGATGTGGATTAGTAATATACTCGTATACAAGATGTAGTACTCGGCACCCTATTGGAGTACTGAGTCAGTCAGTGTCGAGAGGCAAAAACCTTCTTTCCCCACGTTGATAATCAAGCACAAGATGTTGTAGAAGTTATCGTTCTTAGCACTATAAGATGTAGTAGTGTTTCAGGAATGTTAAATATCTCATAGTTATAGCCTGCCTACTATAACCCACCCTTGCAGAGGTGTAGGTGAACCCTGGTTACAAAAAAAGGGCGGGGTAAACCCGCCTGTACAAAGTTACTTCATGATGGCTTTACGTGATGCTAAGTTGGTCTATCCGTACTCGCCCCACTCGGCTATGTTTGCAGGATTGCAAACATAGCCTGGAAACACTTAGCTACGTCTTTACTTACTCGAGCCAGGTAGTTCTAAGGCCCAGATAGCTGGTATTGGGGAAGTGCTCAAAGCCCTTGACGTTGGGGCGAATGGCTTCGTACTGCGCCGAGTGGAAGAGGAAGATATAAGGCAAAAGTTCCAGAACACGCTCCTGAGCAGCCAGATAGATTTCACGGCGCTCGTCCTGATCCGCGACCAGACGTCCGCGCTCGAGCAGAGCATCAAGCTCTGGATCGCTGATAAAGGAGGTATTGTTGGCACTGGAGGAGTGGAACTGCGAGAAGAGGTAGTCATCAGGGTCAGCCTGACCGGACGTGCCAAGAATAGTGGTTTGGTAGTTACCCTCACGCACGGTAGGCAGATAGACGCTCCAGTCCTCGGTGCGAATGATGGCGCGAATGCCAACCTCAGCCAGGTTGGACTGGATAACTTCGGCGGGATCACGCAAAAAGTCGTAGGTGCTGGTCACATACAACTCAAACTCGAAGCCGTCTGGATAGCCAGCTTCAGCCAATAACTCACGGGCACGCTCGAGGTTACGTCCGGTGTAGGGGTTGGACTCAACTGCGTAGAAATTGCCTCCAGGGATGGTTGTACCCGTAGCCAGCACACCACCCGTACCAAAGAGCGCCAGGTCAATGATTGACTGCTCGTCAATAGCATGGGCCATGGCCTGACGAATAAGGTGATTGTCCAGCGGCTCAACGGTGGTGTTAATGTAAAGCGCGCGGAAGTTGGCTGACAGACCGCCGACGATTTCTACATTGGGGTCAGCCTGTAACAGCGTCACATCGGCAGCCGAGACGTACTCAATCCAGTCAGCATTGCCTGTTTGAATGGCAGTGCTGCGAGACGCTGCATCGGGATAAAAGTTAAAGGTGATCCCATCGAGATAGGGCAGAGGATTACCAGCTTCATCAGTATCCCAGTAGCCATCAAAACGCTCGAGGACCATACGGGTCTGGGGAATATACTCGACAAACCTGAAAGGACCCGTGCCGATCACAACTTCCTGAGCGTCACCGTGCTCGCTGATAACTGCTTCTGAGACGATGACATTGGTGCTGAACGACAGTTTGGCCAGCAGCGGACTGAAGGGCTGACTCAGGTTGAAGACCACGGTCAAATCGTCAGGTGCTTCAACGCTTTCTACCACAGCAAAGTCACCGGCTCTGGGTGAGGCGACATCTGGATCCTTGATGCGGTTAATAGAAAAGACGACGTCACTGGCAGTTAGTGGCTCACCGTTATGGAAGGTGACACCCTCACGTAGCTCAAAGGTCCATGTCAGACCATCGTCCGAGCTTTCCCAGGATTCTGCCAGGGCTGGCACAATGAGACCGCTGCTGTTGAACATAACCAGCGTGTCATAGACGTTCTCGAGCATATTGCGGGTAGCCGTAGCGGTGGTCAGATGCGGGTCAAGCCCCACCGGGTCGGTCTGCATACCAGCTCGCAAAATACCGCCATACTGCTGCGCCAGCGCAGATCCAAGAAGTGCGACAATTAAAAGACTTATTATTCGTTTCACAAACCAACCTCCTGAGATTCACAACCTTGCACTGAGGAATTCTGGCGACATAACACAAGGGTCTTTCATCCTCAGCGCTGTGTTATCCGCCGTGTAAATAATATCACGTCCTGTTAACGCTTGCGCAGACGAGGGTCAAGCACATCCCTAAGGCCGTCACCCAGAAGGTTAAAGCCCAGCACCACAAGCATGATGGCAAAGCCAGGGGCAATTGTAGCCCAGGGCGACAGCGACAAAAAGCGCCGATTATCGGCGATCATCTGTCCCCAGCTGGGTGCTGGCGGAGGTGCGCCCAAACCCAGAAACGACAGCGACGCCTCTGCCAGAATCGCGTAGGCCAGCCGCAGGGTTACCTCGACAATCAGCGGTGCGAGCGCATTGGGTAAAAGCGTTAGAAAGAGGGTCCTGGCATCTGAACTGCCTGCGGCGCGACTCGCCTCGACGTACAGCTCCTCACGTACCGAAAGCACCGCAGCTCTGGCAACCCGCGCAAAGGGACCTATGTAAACAATACCAATCGCCAGTACCAGATTGCGAAAGCCCGCCCCAAAAAAAGCCAGCAAGGCGATCGCCAGCAAAATAGCTGGAAAAGATAGCACGATATCGGTCAGGCGCATCACCAGTACATCGACCCAGCCACGATAAAAACCCGCCAATAGCCCCAGCAGTGAGCCAATCAGCGCACCGAGTGTCACTGCTGCCAAAGCCACCGCTAAGGACAGTCGCCCACCATACATGATGCGCGAGAGATTATCCCGTCCAAACTGGTCAGTACCAAGCAGATGATCGGCAGACGGGCCTTGTAAGCGGGCAGGAGGATTGAGTTCTATGGGGTCATAGGGCGCCAGTACAGGTGCAAAGATAGCACTGAACATCATCAGTAGTAAAATGACCAGACCAGTGATGCCCGAAGTATTACGCAGCAGCTTGTAAATGGCAGCCTTTAAGGGTGGTGTACTAGCCTGCTTAAGCATAGCGAATCCTTGGGTCAATGAGTGAGTAAATCAGGTCAACCAGAAGATTCACAAAAATAAAAGCCCCGGCAATCAGCAGCACTGCGCCCTGGATAACTGGATAATCCCGCAGATTGATACCCTCGAGTGCAAAGCGTCCAACACCTGGCAGACTAAAGACCTGTTCAATGATGACGGCGCCACCCAGCAACGTACCAAACTGCAAACCCACTACCGTAATCACTGGAATCAGCGCGTTGCGCAGAGCGTGCCGAAAGGTCACGTTTTGCTCAGCTAAGCCTTTGGCTCTGGCCGTGCGTACATAGTCGCGACCCAGGACCTCGAGCATGGTCGAGCGCACAATGCGGGTGATGGCGGCAGCCAACACCACCCCCAGTGATAAGGAGGGCAGCAGCATGTGGCGCAGATTGGCAACAGGATCTTCGGCTAAAGGAACGTAGCCTGCTGGTGGTAACCAGCCAAGTCGCAAAGAAAAGAGCAAAATCAAGAGAATGCCCAGGAAAAAAGCCGGGATAGACAAACCCAGCAAAGCCACCACCGAGGTAAGGTAGTCAATGGCACTGCCACGCTTCACTGCTGCGATGACACCCAGCGGAATCCCGATGGTGAGCGCAATCAGCAGGCTCATCAGGGTGAGCTGCACAGTGACGGGAAAACGCAGCCCCAGGTCTTGCATAATGGGTCGTCCGGTACGCAGCGAGCGCCCCAGATCGCCCTGCAGAGCTGCCACTGACCACTGCCCGAACTGCTCATGCAGCGGCAGATCAAGTCCGAACATGCGCCGCATTTCTGCCATGCGCTCCACTGAGATATTGGCCTCCATACCTACAAGTTGTGTGACTACATCACCGGGTACTGCACGCATCAGCAAAAAGGTGATAATTACCACGCCCAAAAGCGCAGGAATCGCCAGTACAAGCTGCCTGAACAGGTAAAAGAGCATGCTGAAAACTGTATCATAACTTAGACCAGTTGGTAGTTGATGATAGGCTAGCTAAAAGAAAGCAGGTTGATCATGGCACAGTTTATTTCCCGCGCGGTTATCCAGGAACGCTGGACAAAGATTCAGTCCTTTTTGAAAGCAAACGTCTATCAGGCACTGGCGGTGCTGAATCCACAAAACATCTACTACGTATCGGGCTGGCATCTGGATGTCGAACCCTGGGAACGGCCTGTGGTGACAGTCATTCCAGCCCAGGGTGAACCCTTTATGATCCTGCATGAACTCTCAACGCATCACATACAGATGTCACGGGAGCGCGGCAGCATTTACATTGATGACATCAGCTTCTATCAGGAACGTGTCTCCACCAGCCAGCGGCACTGGAACAGGTTGCAGTGGTCAGAGCTGGTTGGCTATGAGCTGGCGCGGCGCGGTCTGAGCGCGCGCATGGCAGTTGATAGTGCGCCGGGGCTACTCAATCAGGTAACAGGGGCGACCTTTCACACCGAAGTGGATCTGCTGCGCAGCATGCGCCTGGTCAAGCATCCTGAAGAACTGGCGCTCATGCGTCAGGCAGCTGCCATAGCCGATTATGGTCAGGAAGTCTTTAAAACGCTGGTCAAACCCGGTAAGCTCATTGCCCAGGTTGATGCCGAGACGGTGCTGGCCATGCGTATTGAAGGTGCCAGGCGTTATCCCGACAGCAGCTTTGCAGCACGCTGCTTTAGCCTGACCGGTCCGGATTCCGCTTCACCACACGGGACCGGGGCAGGCTCGAGCCGCCGCATTGAAGTGGGGCACGGTATCGTCAACATCATCGTGGTGACACTGAACGACTATAACGTCGAAAATGAGCGCACCTACTTTGTCCATGAGTACAGCGAAGTTCAAAAGCGCGCCTTTGAATGTGTCAAAGAGGCCCAGGAGGCTGCTATCGCCAAGTGTGTAGCGGGTCAGCCCATGTCCGCTGTTGACGCCGCCGCACAGACCCTTATCGAAGCGGCTGGCTACGCAGGCAACCTCTTTCACCGCACTGGGCACGGAATTGGACTTTTGGGGCACGAGTATCCTGATGACATTGCCTTTAATCATCGCCCACTCATGGCTGGCGAGGTCTACACGATTGAACCGGGAATTTACATCTACGGTGTGGGTGGTTTCCGGCATGATGACACCGTGATTGTCGGTGACACGCCAGAAGTCATCACCCAAACACCCAAGGATATCGGCAGCATGACAATTTCACCTTAAAAGTAAAAGTTCACCCCGGTACGCGCGCGGATGCCAGGTGTTAAACCGGTAAGAAACAACACTGGCTGCGCCTCGAGAAAGAAAGCGCCACTGTTCGAAAATGAGAACTCGAGTCCAGCGGTAGCATGAACACCCAAGGCGCCCAAACCTACCACATCAGGAATCGTTATGATGACAATATCTACCCCACCACCCAGATAATAGCGACTACCCTCTTCGGGCAGACGGTCAGTAAAAAGGACATCGCCACTCAGCTGATTGATAACCAAAAAGGTCGTCAGGCTACCACGCAGCTCGAGGTTGCCAGCAATGTTACCAATCTGAAAGCTGGGTAAGGGTCCCAGGAAGGTCTCACCGACATAAATAAACTCGAGCCCGGCACCAAAGTAACTACCCTGCTGCTGCGCCAGTGTCAGCTGCAATAGTAGTATCAAAACCACAAGATAGTTTGATAGTTTCATGCTCCTCCTTGAAATACACATAGTTGTCAAAGTTTAGCGCAAAGAGCGGCTGCTCGTAACAACCTGGTGGGTAGTGGCCGCCTTTTGATGACAACGATAGTGTGCAGGGCCAAAGGCAGTAACGCATTGCTGCTGACGTTGCAGCAGTCGGGAGGATACCAGCACCCGTCATGTTGGGCATCCTGGCAATCATGGGAAGTTATTAGCCAGGCGCTCAGTTCACCCCAGGTTTTGTCAGGGCATTAGTGGCCTGGCTTGACAGCCCTGAGCATTTCCCGCTTGCCCCCGGGGGGACCTGGCAGCTTTTCCACCTTCAGCCCCAGCGCTTGCAGACGCCTTCGCACCTCACCCTTGACCGAGTAGGTCGTCAGAACGCCCCCGGCTCTCAGTGAACTTAAAAGCAGCTCAAAAAAGCTCTCTGTCCAAAGTTCCGGATTGGTATCGGGGCTAAAAGCATCATGGTAAACCACATCAAAGCCATCTGGGGGCAATAGTTGCTCAGTAGCATTGCCAATAAGTAACTCGAGCCTTGAGCGCTCAAACACCAGTTCACAGCGGCCCTGGGCAACCTGCTGGGGCAGCGCTTGCCGAAAGCTCAGGTAACTAGCCCATAATTGGCCATCTTGCAGATGCTGTTGGTAGTCAAGGACCTGAAGGCTTTCTACTGCTAAAAGGTCTCGCTCGAGTGCGCTGTAATGCAGCTTTCCACCTCGCACGGCGTCTGCCGTCAGAAAAAAGTTAAGTCCTGTGCCAAAACCCACTTCCAGAATCCGCAGGTCGCGTCCCTCAGCCAGGGCCACCGCTGCGCCAGAGGCTTCCAGAAAGACATGCTTCGCTTCACTGACCGCCCCTTTATCAGAGTGGAAGGTCTGTTGATAGGCGCTGCTATAAAGCGTATAGCTGCCGTCACTGGTAGTTTGGCGTGACATTATAGACCTCTTTCAACCAGCTTCACGCAGTCCTGCAAGATGCTGATTTCATTGGCTTATACCGAGCCCGATAACCTGCTTAAAGAATTGAAAAGCAATCCCGGCTTCCTGCTCGCCCAGTTCTGGCGGTGCAAGGAGCGACATGGCCATCTGAAACGCAGTACTGAAGGCAAGCCGAGATTGATGTGATCACTTCCTGGCCAGTGTCCATCGCGACTAGCCTGAAGTTATAACACGGTTTTTGCGCAAGATGAAGGACCAGCCAGCAACTAAGGGAACAGGCTCTCGTCAATCTCCACTGTGCCACTAAGCGTTGCTTCACCAGCGGACATGATGAAAATTGTGTTTGCGGTAGCGCTGTTACCCGTACCTGAGAGACTCAGGTTGCCACGGTCAGCCACAAAACCATCACCGCCGCGCAACACGAAAAACTGCAAGGCGACGGTGTTAGAGATGATACTCTCTGGTAGGCTGATCGTGGTGTTGCTTATGTCAATTTCCAGCGTGCTCAGATTCTCGGCATTGCCAAAGGAATTATTTTTCAGCACATATAGACCCACCAGACCCTGGGTTGTACGACCTCGCGAGCTGCTTGTTAGCTGGCTGTTACGAATGGTGACGCGGGTATCATACTCGGATTCAATGAAAATACCTCGCCCGGAAAAAGCTTCACCGTCGTTTACATCAAAATCCGTAATCAGGCTATCCTCGATCAGAATGGCTGCTGCGTCATTGAGAAGCATGCCCATCTGACCAGGTCGGCTTATGGTAAGCCGCCGCAACGTCATGCTGAAGCCCCCACCTGTGGCTGGGTCAGTAGCATCGGTTTCGCTGATGTTGATGCCAAAACCTCCTGGCTGCTCAATGTTGAGGTCCTCGAGCACAATCTCGCCTTGCAGCAAATCATTGCCACGAATCGCGCTACTGCCGATGGTTCGCCCACCCATGCGCGTAAGCGTCAAGCCACGGATGTGCACAGCATCAGCCAGTTGCACGCCCGTCCAGCTAGCGTCACGCAATATGGGCGCTGTTCCGGCGACCAGCAGGGTTGATCCGGCGAGTGTCAGGTCAACGCCCTGTCCCAGCAGTTGCTGATTCGCCTTGAGACGAATGCAGGTATCACTGCAGGCATAGGTGCCAGAAAAGATAAAGATGATATCGCCCTCGTTGCTGGCGGCTTCTGCTTCTTGCAGACTTGCAAAGGGGGCATCTGAAGTGCCGCGCCCATTCTGAGTGCCGCCGCGCACGTACCAGATGGCGTTCGGGCTTGCAATACCAGGATTTACGTCACGCACGTTAATGGTGACCCTGGCCTCAGAGCTGCGATCCCCGAGTGTCGCTGTGTAGCTAAAGCCTGCCTCACCGACAAAACCTGGTGCCGGACTGAAGCTGAAGCTGCCATCAGGCTGCATGGACAGGCTGCCACCCGTCACGTCAGTGGTTGCTGTGACGCTTGTGTTTGAACCAATATCATTGCTCAGTACTGAACCGCTATAGCGCACCGCAACGGGGCTACTTGCCGGAACACCCACTTCCAGACTGGTATTGGCAAAGGTTTCATAACTATCTCTGACAGCCAGCAGAGCGCTGCCTGTTTGCGCAAGGCTGTTGTTCAGCAAAAGTACCAGTAGAACCACAGTCAATCGTGCCATCATCTCTCCTTCAGCAAGGCTGTTGCTACAGCCTGCTCTCGACCTTTATGATGGCGTAAAAAATCCAAGCAGTGCAATGAAATACCAGACGCTTGGCACATGGTTGCATATCCATATGATTTTAGATAGACTACTATCTATATGAATCTTGCTACACAACTCAAAATACTGTCTGACCCGACCCGACTCGCTATCTTGCAGTTTTTGCTCGAGCCCATCCAGAGCTGCTGTAGCCGCGAGGACGGCGTCTGCGCCTGTGATATCGAAGCTTTTCTGGGCTTTAGCCAGCCCACCGTCAGCCACCATATGAAACAGCTTGTCGAGGCGGGTTTTGTCAGCGCCGAGCGCCGCGGTCGCTGGGTTTACTACAACCTGCAACCAGAGACTTTCAGGGAGGTCATCCGGGGACTCGAGCCTTTTGCCCAGCCCGTTCTGGAGTCCCAGTGAAACGCTTGTCTTTTCTGGACCGTTACCTGACGCTGTGGATCTTCCTGGCGATGGCTCTGGGGGTTTTGATCGGCACGATTATTCCTGGTTTCAGCAGCCTGCTCGACAGCCTGAGCATCGGCGCCACGAATATTCCCATTGCTGTAGGTCTTATTCTGATGATGTACCCCCCTCTTGCCAAGGTTCGCTACGGCAAACTGCCCCAGGTCTTTCGCAACTGGCGCATCCTGGGCTTGTCACTCCTGCAAAACTGGCTGATTGGCCCTTTTCTGATGTTCTTTTTGGCGATTGCCTTTTTGCGCGATTACCCGGAGTACATGGTCGGCGTCATCCTGATTGGCTTGGCCCGCTGCATCGCCATGGTGCTGGTCTGGAACCAGCTTGCCGAGGGAGATAATGACTATGCTGCCGGTCTGGTAGCCTTTAACAGCGTATTTCAGGTCTTGTTTTTCAGCGTCTATGCCTATGTCTTTATCACTGTACTGCCACCGCTTTTTGGCTTGCAGGGCAGCCTCATTGACATCAGCATCATGGAAATTGCTCAGGCGGTCTTTATCTACCTGGGTCTGCCGTTTATCGCGGGTATCTTAAGCCGTGTCATTCTCATTCCCCGCATGGGTCAAGACTGGTACGATCAGGTCTTCATTCCGCGCATCTCTCCTATCACCCTGTCAGCTTTGCTCTTTACCATCGTGATGATGTTCAGCCTCAAGGGCAACACCATCATCCAGATTCCCTTTGATGTTCTGATCATCGCACTACCGCTACTTTTGTACTTCGTGATTATGTTTCTGGTAAGTTTTTTTATGGGACGCCTGGCAGGTGCGGACTATAGCAAGACCACTACTCTGGCCTTTACCGCTGCCAGCAATAACTTTGAGCTGGCGCTGGCAGTGGCTATCTCGGTCTTTGGCCTGGGTTCGGGCGTTGCCTTTGCTGCTGTTATTGGACCCCTTGTTGAAGTGCCAGTCTTGATTGGCTTAGTCAGTGTGGCACTGTACTTCCAGCGCCGTTTTTTTGCCCCAACTGCCGAGGCTGTCAGCCAGCATATGCGTGACGCAGCTGCAGAAGCCTGCGATACCAGCGAACTCGTCAAGCCAGCAGGAGAGGATTAAATGCGTATACTCATACTTTGTACCCACAATTCTGCCCGTAGTCAGATAGCAGAAGGTTGGCTGCGACATCATCTGAATCAGGTGGGCGTCAACGCTGAGGTTCACTCGGCTGGCACCGAAGCAACCTTTGTCAAAGCCGATGCCATAACGGTGATGGCGGAGGTCGACATCGACTTAAATGACCATCAGTCCAAGACACTTTACGATCTGCCAGACCCCTGGAACTTTGATTTGGTGATCACCGTTTGTGATAGTGCCAATGAAGCCTGCCCAGCTTACCCAGCAAAAACGCAGCGCTTGCACGTGTCTTTTCCTGATCCTTCGGGCCAGGATCTGGAGCGCTGGCGCGAGGTGCGCGACGCTATCGGCCGAATGTGTGCCAAACTCAGTAGTTTGCTCCAAGGCTCGAGCCCCCTAAATGAAGCCGATCTGCTTCTTGAGCTTCCTGATAAGACATAAACTGATTGCACTGATGTACCGATGCAACTTTTGAATTGCTTTTGAGATTTCATACCGGTTCCGGATAAATCGTTAGATTTATCCCGAGCAGGGCGTTAGGAAGCGGGGAAGCGCTTTTCAAATCTGTAAGCAATTTATCGGCCTCGGTATCAGATGATCTTTCAGGCTGAGTATGGTCTGATTGATGTCACAGATATGACCCCTGACAGAGTACTGGCAGATTTTTAACATGGGCTAGAGCCTGTGCCTGTGTACACTAAACAAGCTTGTGCAGCCATCTCGGTGTCAGAAAAGAGGCCTGTCGTGTTTGCCAAAACCCTAATCTATTTACTCATAGGTCTGTTGCTTAATGCCTGTCATCCTCAGGCAAATACCACCCCATCTGGTTTTGAACTTAATCTATCCAATCCTGGCTTGCACAGCAGTTTCATTGATCCTGCTCGTCTTAGCGTGGCTACTGACCGTACAACTGGCTTTTCTGATACTGTCCCTCTGGCTTTGCATAACCCACCTGCCGCAATATCTGCGACGTTTACTGCATCTGAGGCTAATCGCAGCCACCTTGATATAAGCGCCTCACCAGCAGGTGATTATCACCGGCTGGTTGAGGATAGAGCCGCTACGTTGACGCGAAGCCCTCCCCATTTTTTTCGTGTCAGTGATCGCCCAGCTGATAGCGCTGCGGTACAGCCCTTTTATATCGGGCATAGCCTGACTGACTATATTCCTGAAATGATCGCTTCATGGACTAAGATGCACTGGGGTTTTCAGTCCATTCCGGGCGCACCTTTGCGCTGGCAGTGGCAGCGGATGGCCGCTGCTGATCTAGACAGCTATCCACCCCATGCTGTGTCTTTCTATCACCCTGACTACGGTCTGCCTAGTGGAGGCTACACCGCGTTGATCTTGACCGAATCTGTGCCGCGCCGTCCTGAGAATCTCGAGGAGACCTTTGATTATGCGGGACGCTTTGTGAACTACGTATTAGGTCATAACCCTGCTACCCGAATCTTTGTTTACGAGGTCTGGCACTGTATCAGAAGTGGTACACCCACAGGTTGTGACTATGATATTGACAGTCGTGCCTGGCGGCAGCGTCTGGATGATGACCTGCCGATGTGGGAGAGTGTGGTTGCTGACTTAAACCGCCGTTTTGATACCACGCAGCCTGTTTGCCTGATTCCAGGAGGACAAGGTCTGGCACGGCTCTATGACGCCATTATGGCTGGCACAGTTCCTGGGCTAAGCCAGCTTGAAGATATTTTTGAAGATGACATTCACCTGAACGATATTGGCAGGTATTTTGTATCTGCCTTGCATTATGGCATTCTGTTTCAGGAAAGTCCCGTAGGACTCAACCACCAGGTCTATAACCAGTGGGGTGGGCTGTTCGCAGGTCCAAACCAGCAACAGGCGACACGCTTGCAGCAGATTGCCCTGGAGACCCTATTGGACGAATCGCCATGCTTTCAGCCATACAGTTCATCTTTCAGAAGCCTATACTCTGGCAAACAAACTGGGTAAAAAGTTGACAAACCAGGGGAAGTAGGTAACGAGTAAAAGCACTATCAGCATTACTGGCCACAGTACCAGCATGGCACGACTCGCTTGCTCGATCCGGATGTTGCCAATCGCACAGCCCACGAACAGGGCTGTGCCAACAGGAGGTGTGGTGAGACCAAGCCCCAAGTTCATCAGTAGGACGATGCCAAAATGAACTGGACTCATATTGATAGGGTCAGCCGTGACGATGGGCAACAACACTGGCGTAAGAATCAGAATCAGAGGGGCCATATCCATCAGTGCACCTAAGAGAAGTAGCATCAGGTTGATAATCAGTAGTAATAGGATAGGATTGTCAGTAATTGACAAAAGCCCCGCTGCCATAGCACTCGGTATGCGCAGATACGCCATGAGCCAGGCAAAGGCGCTGGCAGCAGCTATCAGGAAAATGACAATTGAGATGGTTCGCACCGATTGTAAAGTCGCAGACCAGAGCTTAGCGAGCGGCAGTTCTCGGTAGATAAAAGTTGCCACCAAAAAAGCCATAATCGCACCAATAGCCGCAGCCTCGGTGGCGGTAAAAAAACCAAAGGCGATGCCACCCACAATCACAAAGCCCACCGCAAGACTGGGAACAGCCACCAGCGAAATGCGGCTGCTCTCTTTGAAGGGCGGTCGGCTATCAGCAGGGTAGTTACGCTGCAAGGCAATAAAATAACAGGCCAGCATCAAGCCTAAACCAATCATGATGCCAGGAATATAACCTGCCAAAAAAAGGGCTCCGATGGACACGCCTCCGGCCGCCAGGCTGTAAATTACCGCATTGTGACTGGGGGGAATAATCAGCCCTTGGGTCGAACTGGCCACGGTAATACCTACGCTGAAGTCGGTATCGTAGCCCTTTTGTTTCATCATGGGAATCAGGATAGAACCGTTGGCACTGACGTCCGCTACTGATGAGCCTGAAGCCCCGCCAAAGAGCATTGACGAAACGACATTGACCATCGCCAGCCCGCCACGAATGGGACCCACCAGCACTCGAGCAAACTCCACCAGCCGTTTGGCAATGCCACCTTCAGCCATTATCATACCAGCCAAAATGAAAAATGGAATGGCGAGTAGCGGCGTGGAATTGATGCCATTTGCCATGCGTTGCGCTACGATAAGAGGAGGCAGGCCCAGATTAAAGACGGTCAGCAGGCTGGCAACAGCCAGCGAAATCGCAATGGGAACTCCCAAAATAATCAGCAAGGCCAAGCTACCTAGCAGGATGCCAATCGGTCCCGTCAGGGCGTCCAGCCCAAAGAGGGTAATCCCACCAGCAAACAGCAACGTAGCAATCAGCAGCAGCGCAGCACGCAGCAACCAGCTTCGCTTGGGCACAGGGGCATCGCCGCCAAACTCCGGCTGGACGAAAGTGTTGCGCAGCGCATAAAGCGCCATCAGCACGCCCCCCAAGGGAATGCCCAAGTACATCCAGCCAATCGGCAGTTTGGTAGCGGCAAAGGTCTGCGTCATGGTACGACTGGCCAATTCATAGCCGTACCAACCCAGATAGCAGCCAAAAGCAGCAACCAGCAACCAGATTCCCCGCATAAACCAGCGTCGAAATGCCTGGGGAAATTGCCGAATGACCACGTCAACTGCCAGATGCTCACCAGCACGCACCGCCAGACCACTACCCAGCATTGACAGCCAGACCATCATGATAAGACTGACTTCTTCGGTCCAGCGAGGAACGCGGATGCCGGGTGTGTAGCGAGCCAGTACCTGCCAGGCAATCACCAGTACAATGCCCAAGAGCAGCATGGCAACCGCTGCCTGAATAACCTTGGTCAGGTAGTGCTCGAGTCGTAGCAGAACAGGTTGGCTTGGTGACGGGCTTTCTGGGTTTGGCATGTTCTCAAGCTTTCTGTGGCGCTATAGACTGAGGTCGCCAGCTAGCTGGCGACCTCAGTAGCCTTCGTTAGTTGTTTACTGAGTATTCAGAATACGGTCTAAAAGGTCACCAAAGGCTGGTCCGTATTTCTCATACAAGGGAGCCATAGCATCCTGAAACTCCTGCACGTTAACCGTGATGATTTCTGAGCCAGCTTCCTCAACAGCAGCACGACTTTCACTTACCAGAGCAGCCCAGAGCGCAGCCTGTACTGGCACACTGGCGAGCGCAGCCTCACGAACGAGCATTTGGTCTTCAGTGCTCAGACTATCCCAGGTGGTCTTACTGATCATCACGATTTCAGGAACACGCGCGTGGGCATTCAGGCTGAAATAGGGGGCAACTTCGTAGTGACGAACCCCGAAAGGACCATAAGAGGGAAAGTTATTTTCTGCACCATCGATCACGCCAGTCTGCAAGCTGCTATAGACCTCGCCAAAGGCCATCGGTACGGGGTCGGCGCCGAGGATTTCCATCATGTCAAGCACAACCTGACTTTGCTGAGTACGAATACGCAAGCCCTGCAAATCTGCCACGCTGCGAACGGGGCGCTGAGTGGTGTAAAAATTGCGGCTACCTGAATCGTAGTAAGCCAGCCCGACCATATCACTGCCTATAAGTCCGTCGAGCAACTCGCGCCCGATGGGCCCTTGCACAACCTTCCAGAAATGCGCTTCATCACGGAAAATAAAAGGCAGACTGTAAACACCCATAGGTGCAAAAAACTCACCCACGGGGCTGGTCGAAGTGCGCACGATGTCGAGCACGCCAAGCTGTACCTGCTCGATGGTGCTGCGCTCATCACCCAGTTGGCCACCGGAAAAGACTTCCATCTGGATGCGGCCATCTGTGGCAGCGTTTAGATACTCTGCCATAAAGTATAGCCCCTGAACCGTCGGGTAATCGTCGGGCTGGTTATCTGCAGCGCGCAGCACAATCTGGGCGGACGCTGCACCATAGAGTGCAGCTATAACAAGAAGCAAAACATATCTTTTCATAACATATACACCTTTCGGGTCTTAGTATGACCGTTGGATTAGCTAAAGAGCCGTTTCTCAAAGTTTTTTGCTATCGTTAACAGCCTTAATGCCTGACAAGACAAAACATATCATATTTCCAAACAGGCCGTCAATCTGTCATTAAGCCTAATAGCGAGCCCGATAAATTGATTGCGGATTTGAAAAGCAGTTCCTCGTTTTCTAACCCCCTGCTCAGGACAAATCATTGAGATACAAGCAATGATTTGTCCGGAACTAGTATAAAATACAGGAAATATCATTGCATTTTTGCTTGTCTTCGGGAGTTCTTGACTGTTCGAGCTGGCAGCCCTTATACTTGGCTGGTAGTTAATTGTTAGCGATAACATGTAGAGGACTATTCATGGCAAAGGTCACTATTTCTGACGTGGCAAGCGCTTCGGGCGTTTCGGCGATGACGGTCTCGAGGGTTCTCAACGGCAAAAATAGTATCCGACCAGAAACGCGGGCTCGAGTCGAAGCGACGATTGCGCGGTTGGGCTACCGTCCCAGCAAGGTGGCGCGCAGCCTCATTACTAATAAGACCCAGACCCTGGGCATTGTGGTCCCGGACATTGGCAACCCCTTTTTTCCAGAGATTGTGGCTGGGGTAGAAGAAGCCGCCTGGCAGGCGGGCTACAGCCTGCTGCTGTGCAATACCAACGAGCACCCCACGCGAGAAAAACGTGTTTTGGAGATGCTCGAGGATGCCCGAGTCGATGGGCTTATCCTTGCCAGTTCGCGACTATCAGATGATCTTTTGCACCCTTACCTTGTGCAGCATCAAGCGACGGTACTCATTAACCGCTATAGCACCGCACCCAAGGTTGGTACTGTCAGGGTTGATGATGTCTACGGTACGATGCGTGCAGTGCATCACCTGTTTGACAGCAGTAAACAGAGCATTGCTTTTATTGCCGGACCAGAAAACTCGCACAGCGGTCAGGCGCGGCGCCAGGGTTTTGTCACCGCTTTTGAAACCAGCGGGCGAACTCTGCGCGAGGAGTTGATTGTTCCTAGTCAACCACTCGAGGGCGCTGGCTATAGCGCAGCCAGGACCCTGCTGACGGATGCGCCAGAGATTGACGCCCTGCTCTGTTACAACGACCTTGTGGCTATCGGCGCCTTGCAGGCACTGCGCGAGCTAGGCAAGCGTGTGCCCCAAGATATCGCTGTCATCGGCTGTGACAACATCCGCCTGGCCAGCCTGACAAGCCCCAGCCTGACAAGCCTGGGGGTCGATAAACGCCAGCTGGGGGAGGCGGCTGTCACAATTTTGCTCAGATTGATTGGTGGCGAGTTGGGGGATCGCCATATAAGCGTTAAGCCCGAACTCATCCTGCGTGAGTCGGCGTGAGGGGGGTGGGAAGCCATTAGCTGCTAGCTTAAAACAGCAATGAGTACCGAGCAGTGAGTCAGCAGGGTAGTCAGTCCTCAGTAAGCAGTAGTCAGAATTGAGCAATGAGCAGTTAGCCCGTCACTGCTTCATGACCTATCATCACAATTCTTTTCGAGGTGAAATACGACCAACGCTGCATCAATTGGGAACGAGCTGATACCTAATGGTTGTTTTACTGAAAGCCTGATTACTGAAAGCCTTACTCCCTCTACCTTCCCTATTCCCCTTACCCCCTTTACCTCCTCTACCTTGCCGCCTTACCGATTGGAGACCCATGATCTGGCAACTTTCCCCCGACCGACTGTTTTCCCCACTCCCTGAGCAGCGTGCACTCGCGCGTGACCTCTACACGCAGGTGGCTTCTTTGCCACTGATTTGCCCGCACGGGCATGTGTCCCCAGCACTCCTGGCCGATCCAGAGGCGACCCTGGGAAACCCGGCAGAGCTGTTTATTATTCCAGACCATTACATCTTTCGCATGCTCTACAGCCAGGGGGTGAGGCTGGAGTCCCTGGGTGTTCCCCGTACGGACGGCGGCGAGGTTGAGCGTGACCCAAGGAAGATCTGGCAGCGCTTTTGCGAAAACTTCCAGCTCTTTCGCGGCACGCCCACCGGGCTGTGGCTCAAGGATGAGCTGATCAATCTCTTTGGCATTGCACAAAAGCCCAATACTGACAACGCGCAAGAGCTGTATGACGCGCTGATGGCAAAACTGGAGACAGCAGACTTTCACCCACGGGCGCTGCTGAAGCGCTTTAACATAGAAGTCCTGACGACCACCGACGCCGCCACGGACACGCTTGCTGAACATGCCAGTTTACATGCAGAAGGGCTTGGTTTTATCCGCCCAACCTTTCGGCCCGATGGCGTGGTCAATCTGGACGTGCAGGGCTGGAGGCAAAACCTGGAGCGACTGGCCGAGCTGGCGGATATGGCGATTGAGAGTTACGCAGCGTTTATTCAGGCGCTCGAGTCCCGCCGGGCGTACTTTAAGAAACGGGGTGCGCTGGCGACCGATCACGCTGCCTTAACCCCCGACACCACGCCGCTTAAAGCGCCTGAGGCTGAAAGCATTTTTGCACGGGCGCTCTCGGGCAACCTGAACGAGGGTGACGCTGCGCGCTTTACCGCACACATGCTTTTTGAACTGGCGCGCATGAGCTGTGAGGACGGGCTGGTCATGCAGCTTCATGTGGGCAGTTATCGCAATCATAACCGCGAGGTTTACGAGCGTTTTGGTCTTGATAAAGGCTCGGATATCCCTATGCGTACCGACTGGACAAGGGCACTTGGACCCCTCCTTAACGCTTATGGCAACCGCGAAGATTTCCGCCTGATCGTCTTTACGCTGGATGAAAGCAGCTATGGGCGCGAGCTGGCGCCACTCGCAGGGCATTACCCAGCCATGAGGCTCGGTGCACCCTGGTGGTTTTTTGACTCGGTTAAGGGAATGGAGCGCTATCTGGACGCAGTTGTGGAAACGGCAGGTATTTATAACCTGGCGGGCTTTAACGATGATACCCGCGCCTTTGCCTCGATCCCGGCGCGGCACGATGTGTGGCGCAGGGTTTCTTGTAACTGGTTGGCAGGCGAAGTTCTCAAGGGCACGATCGACCCTGACGACGCAGCTGAGATGGCGCAGGAGCTGGCGTATGGGCTGGCCAAACGGGCCTATCGGTTGGAGGAAGCAGCATGAGGCTGGATGATATTGCAGAGCGTACTGGCATTATTGCTGCGTCTTTTGTGCAGCAAGCAGGGGTAACTGCGTGGCTCGAGCAGAGTCCTGAGCGTAGGCTTGTTGTCGTGGGTGATGATGCGTTTCGTGGTGAGGCGCTAAGCATCCTGGGTCAGTCGGCCCGTGTTTGTCCACTGACGACAGAGAATACCCAACAGCTTGCGGCACACTTGCCCTGGCTCAATCCTGTGCCGCTGGGTAAGCGTCTGTCCTTTGGCTTTGGTGACAGGCTTGGCAACGCCACTGCCGGTCACGTCGCTGCGCTGCGCCAAGCTGACCCAGCGGGGCGTTTCGCACCAATATTTGCCCAGCAATCGGTCAGAGAGAATACCCGCATCGGTCGCACGCCACAACAGGTCTTAGACGCCGCCCGCTGGGGGCTGTTGCAAACGGGCTGGCATGGTGATTGGGGGGCAGATGCCGACCATGTCAAGGCATTCGCGGACGTAGCAGCCTTTGTCACAGCAGGCTATACCTTTTACACCATTGACCCGAGTGAGCACGTTGACAATGCTGCGCAAAGCGATAATGAAGCAGCGCTTCGTCAGAAGGTAGCAGCGCTCCCCTGGGAGATCCTGGCAGACAGCTATGACGATCTGAAAAGCCGCTATCTGCGTCCCCACGACCTGGCTGGCTTTGGGCTCGAGCCAAGCGAACATGACCTGTTACGTGCTCTGGCCAAATACGGGCGCGCTTTGGCATTTACCCTGGAACTGACGCAGGAAATCAGCAGTCAGCTTGGTGGCAAGCCCTTTGATCTGGAAATGTCCATCGATGAGACCGATACACCCACCAGTGCGCTCGAGCATTATCTGATTGCTCACGAACTGCTAAGACGCAGCGTTCCTATTATCAGCCTGGCACCACGCTTTGTCGGCAAGTTTCAAAAGGGCGTCGATTATATCGGCGATGTGAGCACATTTGCCCGTGAACTTCACAAACACAGTGCCATTATCCGGCACTTTGACAGCTACAAGCTGAGTATTCACACAGGTAGTGACAAGTTCAGTCTGTATCCCGTGATTGCTGAACAGGTAGGTGAACGGGTGCATGTCAAGACTGCCGGAACGAGCTATCTCGAGGCGCTGCGCGTGCTGAGCAACTGTGAACCGCAGCTATTCAGGGAGATTCTTGAATTTTCCAGAAGCAGGTTTGATACCGATAAAAAGAGCTATTTTCTGGACTGCCAGCCACAGAAAGTGCCTGCCGACTCACAACTGGAGGATGCTGACTTGCCGGGCTTGCTCGAGCAGTTTGACGCGCGACAGCTTTTGCACGTTACCTTTGGCTCAGTCATTGACCATTACCGGGATACGCTTCTGGACATGCTCCATACCCACGACAAGGCGTATACCGCAGGGCTCGAGCAGCATTTTATCCGGCATCTTGCGCCATTTACAGGAGGTACATTATGAGGCTTTTTGATCTGACTGGCAAAGTGGCTATTGTTACTGGCGGGACTGGCGTACTGGGCGGCGCAATGGCGCATGGTCTGGCTGCAGCGGGCGCGACGGTCGCCATTATGGGACGGCGCCAGGAGAAGGCGGCAGAAGTTGCTGACGCCATCAGGCATAAGGGTGGCAAGGCACTGGCACTGCCTGCAGATGTGCTCGAGCGTGACAGTCTGATCAAAGCCAGAGACACGCTGCTCAACACGCATGACCGCCTTGAAATTCTGATCAATGCTGCGGGTGGCAATATGCCCGAGGCGACCGTGGTTGGTGAGCGTAGCTTTTTTGACGTGACGGGTGACGCGCTCGAGGCTGTTATGCGGCTCAACTTTACAGGCACAGCGCTTCCCTCACAGGTTTTTGGCGAACTGATGATGCAGCGCGGCAGTGGCAGCATCATCAACATTTCCTCAATGGCTGCACAAAAACCACTGACGCGCGTGGTCGGCTACGCCGCTGCCAAGGCAGCCATTGACAACCTGACCCGCTGGCTGGCAGTGGATCTGGCACAGAAGTACGGTGAAGGTTTGCGGGTCAACGCCATCGCCCCAGGCTTTTTTGTCGGTGAGCAAAACCGCGCGCTGCTACTTAACGAAGACGGCAGCTTAACCGAGCGTGGGCAGCAGATTGTCAACCACACGCCGATGGGGCGCTTTGGTGAAGCAGATGAACTCATTGGTACCGCAGTCTATCTGGCGAGTGACGCGGCGCGTTTTGTCACGGGTGTGATCATCCCGGTCGATGGTGGCTACAGCGCCTTTGGGGGGATATGACCGGGCTAGGCTATAGCGACATTAGCTTAAGCGAGGCCGAAGTCCACACACTTCTGACAGACGCCTTTGCCAGTGCAGCACTTGACGATAAGCGCGTGCTGGTGATCATCCCCGATGGTACGCGCAGCGCCCCTATTCCACTGATGTTCCGCTTGCTCCATGAGGTTCTCGGTCAGCGCGTGAGCAGACTGGATTATCTGATCGCTTTAGGAACGCATCAGCCAATGAGCGAGGCGGCGATTGAGACCTTAGTTGGCGTCAGTGCCGCAGAGCGAGAAGCGCACTACCCTAAATGCCGGGTCTACAATCATGCCTGGCACGACCCGCAGGCGCTCACCGTGGTGGGGACACTTTCTTCGGCGGAGATGGGGCAACTGACCGAAAGCCTGGTGACTCGCGAAACCCCCATCAGTCTCAACCGCATGATCTTTGACTACGACACGCTGCTGATTTGTGGCCCGGTCTTCCCTCACGAGGTGGCAGGTTTTTCGGGTGGGGCCAAATATCTGTTTCCCGGTATCGCCGGGCAGGAGATTATCGACAGCACCCACTGGCTGGGTGCACTTTCCACCAGCTACGACACCATTGGTGTCAAGGATACTGCCGTACGGCGGGTGCTGCACGCCGGGGCACGCTTTGTCACCGAGCGACTGCCTGTAACCGCGCTCAAGCTGGTCATGAAGGGCAAGGCGCTGCATGGGCTTTATATCGGCGATGTGATCGAAAGCTGGTCAGCAGCAGCCGACCTAAGCGCGCAGCTCAACATCGTCTATAAGGACCAGGCGTTCAGCAGCGTTCTGTCGATGCCTTCGGTGATGTATGAAGACCTCTGGACGGCAGCTAAAGCCATGTACAAGACCGAACCCGTTATCGCTGATGGGGGAGAGGTGATTATCTATGCGCCGCACCTGCGCGAGGTCAGTTTCGTCCACGGCGAGGAGATTAAACAGGTTGGTTACCACGTGCGCGATTATTTCCTGGCGCAGTGGGAACGCTTTAAGGACATCCACTGGACGACCCTGGCGCATTCTACCCATGTCAAAGGTAAAGGAACCTTTGAACATGGCGTGGAAACCCCACGAATTCAGGTAACGCTCGCTACCCAAATCCCTGAAGATATCTGTCGGCAAATCAACCTGGGGTACCGCGACTACCGCAGCATCGACCCGGAGGACTGGCGCAACCGTGAGCATGAAGGCAAGTTGCTGGTTGAGCAGGCGGGTGAAGTGCTCTACCGCCTGCGCAGCGCGTCTGGCTGAACAAGCCGAGATTTTTAGTGATTCTTCGGTAAACAGGCCTTCGTTGGTCGGGTCGTCCAGCTCAGCTGCCTGCTCTACCAAGCCCCATTTTATACCCGTTCGGGATAAATCATTGGGGTAAGCCCAATGATTTATCCGGAGCAGAGCGTTAGGGAGCGGGGATTGCTTTTCAAATCTTTAACCAATTTATTGGGCTCGGTATTACGGAGCAGGCTGAAAGATACTCAG
>CAZZPQ010000032.1:0-22859 GCA_964655595.1 uncultured bacterium | reverse complement strand
AGCACAATACCCTTAGCAAATCCAAAAAAAGCGGACGAACAAATTGTTCGTCCTGCAAGGTTGCTTGAGGGTACGATTATTTGGCTTTTGCGTATAGCTCGGCCACTTTTGTCCAGTTCACAACGTTCCAAAACGCCGCGATATAGTCAGGACGGCGGTTTTGGTAATTCAGATAGTAAGCATGCTCCCAAACGTCCAGCCCAAGTATGGGCGTGTCACCAGTCATGATGGGGCTGTCTTGGTTCGCAGTGCTATACACAGCCAGGCCGCCATCAGCTTTAACAACCAGCCAGGCCCAACCGGAACCAAAACGGGTCGTCGCCGCACTGGCGAACTGTTCCTTGAAAGCGGCAAAGCTACCAAAGGTAGTAGCAATATCCGCAGCGAGGTCACCGCCAGGCTCTCCCCCACCATTCGGACTCAGAATTTCCCAGAAAAGATTGTGGTTGGCATAGCCACCACCGTTGTTACGCACTGCTGCCGAAAGTGCATCGACACCAGCCGAGAGAATTTGCTCGATACTTTTGCCTTCCAGGTCGGTGCCTTGAATAGCGTTATTGAGGTTGGTAGTGTAGGTTGCGTGATGTTTACCATGATGGATTTCCATCGTCCTAGTGTCAATATGGGGCTCGAGTGCGTCCTTTGCGTAGGCTAAGTCGGGTAAAGTAAATGCCATGGTTTCCTCCTTTAAACTTACTGGGCTATTAAACTTACTGAACTATGCACCCAGTTATTCACTTGAGTGTAACAAAGGTAGCGCTAAATACCTTTTTCAAGCTTACAGTCTCCAGCTCAAACTGGCAGAAACTACTCTAGCCTGGTCAGAATAGACTTCTTGCAAAAATCCCGTTAGATAACGATGTTGATCGGCCTAAAGATTACTCAGTTGATACTTTCGCAAGAATGCAATGCTCTAAACCTGAAGGGCAAATGGAGGTGTGGACACTTCAAAACTGAATGACCAGATAGCGACATCCGCAAACGGTTGAAAGAAAACTGTGATGAAGCCACTCAGCACCCACCAAAGCTGCTCATCAGGAATACCCAGCTCGAGCCTTTCCTGAGTGCTATTAAGCATTACGGTACAATTTTTGGCTTCCAGAGCTGCCATCAGTTCCTGCAGGCGCGCTGGCTGATAATCTTCGACAAGTCGTGCGTGAGTTTTGTAGTACATGCTGACTCTTCCCTTTCAGTCTGCCTACCTGATATGTGTTTCGTTGCTGCCTCGGAACTCCCGGTACCAAAGCCACCTACTTATATTGCGGATGTCTTTCTCCCAAAAGACATCCATGAAGCCTTGTTCATAATTCTAATGCTTGCAAGATGAAAATGATGTGGGCGAGAACCAGCCAATCAAACTGAAATTTTAAATTGCTTATTTTTAAAGCAGCTACTCAGTTTGGGTAGTGGTACTATCCCGAGCAATGCCGCATGTTAGGACGTCCAAGATGTACTTTAGCAAAGCGAATAGTCTCATCAGCAACAGTTCCACAATAAAACTTCCACAATAAAACCAAGCATCTGTAATACGGAGCCCGATAAATTGATTATAGATTTAAAAAGCGGTTCCTCGGTTCCTAACGCTCTGCTCGGGATAAATCATTGGGAAAAACCAAAGATTTATCCGGAACTGGAATTACTTGTGATTCTTGCCTTTCTCCTAAATCACACAGACGTGGCGACTGCAATATCAAATGCACTACCCAACGTCATTCCAGCCTGCGCTGGCACGACACGCTGAGACTTTGAAGGGGTTTTCGTGGAAGTGCCCTAATTGTTGAGTCACCACGATTGGTTCTTACTGGCCAGCTTCAGAATTATTCAATCGCCCCTCAATCTTGCGCGATATCTCCTCCATCCGCCTGCGATTCACGCCAAAGTCACCATAACCAAGCCGCGCTGCCGAGCGAAAATGGATGCGCTTGTTGACGGTATCTAAATAAAACTCAACATCGTCTACAAAGCGAAAAATGCGGCTGCGAAACTCGGCGTGCAGGTAAAAAGCATCTTCTTTGACAATCAGACTGCGAGGCATGTTGTTAACAATATCTTTGATGATAAGCAATACTTCAGCTTCGTCCTGGCTATAGCCGATAGGAGCTATGTAATGGGTCGCGTCAGCAGGATCGTGCGTAGTACTCACGCAGTTAGGCGAATCAGGACAGGGTTTAATGAGATTGCTCGTCAATTGACCAACTGCAAACAATACTAACAGGTACATGGTATCCATGTGTGCATGCTAAGCGAAACAGACCGAAACCTACCGCAAGCCAGCACGCAAACTTTCTAACTTTCAGTGGTTTTGTGACACCCCCGTACGTGTTGTACAGAGCCCGATAAATTGATTACAGATTTGAAGAGCGCTTCCCCGCATCCTAACGCTCTGCTCGGGATAAATCATTGGGATACACCCAAGGATTTATCCGGAACCGGTATTAGGGTTTGGCTTTCAACTCCCCCAGATCCTGAGGTGCATCTTTAGAGGTGCTTCGTGGATGTACATTTTATTCACCGCCGATACGCACCAGCACACGTCCAGAGCTTTGTCCCTGAAGAATATTGTGGATATGCGGCTCGAGTTCTTCCAGCCCAACTTCGGTCACCATAGGGCTTAGATCCACTTTCCACTCTGTAGCCAGTTTCTGCCACAGAGCCTGCCGCCTGTCCATCAAACAATTTTGAGAATCAATGCCCAGCAAATTGACGCCCCGCAAAATAAAAGGAAATACCGTCAGGTTCAGTTCGGCACCCGCAACCAGTCCACAGGCCGCCACCGAAGCATGGGGCTTAAGCTGTTTGATAATATTTTCAAGGGGGATTCCACCCACTGTATCAATCGCGCCTCCAAACTGCCCTTTTAGCAGTGGTAGCTTTTGCGCCTGGTTAAGGTCTTCACGACCGAGAAACCTGCTAGCACCAAGTTTTTTAAGCCAAGGCTGCGCTTCAATCTTGCCGGTAGCAGCGACTACATCTTTGTTCAGGCTTGCCAGCAAAGCTACGGCAATGCTACCCACACCGCCACTAGCCCCCGTTACCAGAACTGGCCCATCCTGAAACCCTTGCTGCTCGAGCGCGGCCACCCCAAGCGCAGCAGTTAAACCCGCAGTTCCCAGAATCATGGTCTCGCGTAAGCTTAAACCTTGGGGCAATAGCAGCGGCCAGTCTGCTGGTACGCGGATATACTCCGCATAACCCCCAGGCGTATTCATACCAAGGTCATAGCCTGTCACAATAACCGCGTCACCTACACTGAAGCGCTGGTCTGCAGACTCAGTCACAATACCTGCAGCGTCGATACCTGGTGTGTGAGGAAAAGTCTTACTGACTCCCTTATTGCCTGTTGCAGACAGAGCATCCTTGTAATTGAGTGACGAATAGGCTACCTGAATACAAACGTCACCTGCAGGCAGTTGGTCAAGGGAAAGCTCCTTAACGCTACGGAAAAACGCTCCGTTTTGCTCTTCGACACGCAATGCTCGGTAATTCATAGCTCACCTCACCACTATGATACCGGTATTCGCCTGCCAGTGGCCATTGGTAAGGTGTTGTACAGCGCCCAGCCAAAGCCTGTGGCTATACTCACCTCATGGCAAAGATCTCCGCGAATAGTGCTAAAAACCGTTCCAAAACCAAAGTTGTCAAAAAGCAAAGCCCTTGGCCCTATATTATTGGCGCAGGCATTATAGCGCTAATAGCACTGCCCATTATCGTGAATGCCATCAACTTTGCCCGACTACCTGGTGAGTTCTACCGCAGCCAGGGCAACGCCCATGTTGCATTAGGCACCCAGACACCTGCCTACCGCAGCGACCCACCGACTTCTGGCTGGCACACAGGAGAACTGGCCCCCTGGGGTTCGCACGACAGCTTGCAACATGACCAGCAGTTAGTCCATAATATGGAAGATGGCGGAGTCATCCTCTGGTATCGGTATGGCAGCCCTGAGGATAACGAAGCCCACATACAGGCCCTGGAAGAAGTTGCCAGAGGCTTCAGGCGTATCGTCATAGCCCCACGGGAAAACATGTCCACAACTTACACCTTGACTGCCTGGACAAGGTTGCAGCGCTTTGATGAAATCGATACCGAGGGTATGCGTGCCTTTATTCAAGCCTACGAAGGTCTGGATCACCACCCAAGATTTTAAGCACGGGACCGAATTCTGCCAGCAGCCACAATGCTGAAAATGCCCATCGCCACTGCAAAGATAAAAGCCCAGGCGATACCTGTTTGCTCGCTGTGACCCTGCATGGTTGCCAGCCCCAGGAGCGCGCCAGCAACCCCAGCGCTAACGGCGGCCATAAACTGGTCTCCTAGTTGCAAGGCAGAAGACACCAGCCCTTCTTCGCCCTGTGGGGCTAAGGAAAATGCCAGGACTGAGCTAGTCGCGTGGGCCAGCCCAATGCCTAATCCGGCAAGCAACCACACGACGCTGGCAAAAAAGAGTACAAAACTGCTACTGAACAGGACAGGTAACATGAGAGCGCTTGCCAGAGCCATTAGTAAAGCACCAATCATAATGCGCCCCTCGCGACTCTGTCGCTTGTCAAGCCGATCTTGCAGCCACGAGCCTGCTGTCCAGCTTATCGTACCAGCAGCAATGACAATGCCTGCCATGGCTGCAGAAACTCCGTGTACAGAGGTCAGCATCAACGCCAGCAAGACTTCAACACCGATAAAAGCAGCAAAAACCAATCCCCTGGTAGCGATAGTGGAGGGCAAGCCTGCTTGCAAACTCAATACCCCTGAGGGCAGTAAGCTTTTAAGACTCAGCAAGGCAATGCCAAAGCTGCCAACCACCAGCAACAATGAAAGCCAAGGATTACCCAGTGACAAGCTGATAATAAACACGGCTGTGCTAACAACAAGTACCAAGGCCATCGGCGTGCGGCTCTGCTTGAGTGCTAGGTTTCGCCGGAGGCTGCGAAAGCTAGTTGCCGTTAGGAGCATTACAACAAGCAATAAGGGTAGCATTCCCCAGAAAACGATGCGCCAGTTAAACACTTCAGCCAGAAAGCCAGCTAGCGCAGGCCCTAAAAGTGCTGGCACCACCCAGGCACTTGACATCAGAGCGACCATTCTTGGTCGGAGGGTATCAGGATAGGCCAGATTGACGGCAACATACAGTGCAACCGTCATAGCACCACCACCCAAACCCTGTAACACTCGCCCCAGAATAAAAACCAGCATAGTAGAGGCTATGGCGCTTAGTGACAGGCCTGCAGCAAAAATCAACAGACCTAAAAACATAGGAAGCTCTGGACCTTTTTTGTCTGCCCACTCACCCGCCATCACAATGCCTAAAAGTGAGGCTAGCAAAAAGCCACTAAACACCCAGCCGTATAACTCGAGCCCCTGCAAGTCTGCAGCAATCAGTGGCGCAATCGTCACTACCGCCAGATTTTCAAAAGCAAAAAGGGTTATACCCATCACAATGCCGATGCTGAGCCATCGGTGCTCAGCATCGAATATATAGGAAGCTGAATCTGAACCTGCTTTCAAGACGCCAGGATTCGCTTTCGCATTATCTGAAGTTTAACGCGCTGCCACTAGCGTCTGTCCAAGTTCCAGCAGTCCATACCACCAGCCAGGCGCTACACCCAAAACAAGCGTTCCGGTAACAGCCAAACCAATTGCCAGGGCGGTTGCGCGACTTTGCTGATTTAATGGCTGATACTCAGATTCCCTGAAGTACATAAAAGCAATAGGGCGTATGTAGTACGCCACAGCTACGATGCTGGTAACAATCGCCAGAATAGCTAGCGGAATATAACCCGCCTGAATGGCTGCCTGAAACACCAAAATCTTGCCAACAAAACCAGCAAACAAGGGAATTCCTGCCATGCTTAACAAAAAGATGGTCAGCGCAGCAGCCAGACCTGGGCGTGTGCGCCCCAAACCTGCCAGGCGCTCGAGTGAGTCCCCATAATCACTCTTGTCCGTAATCAGGCTCAGTACCGCAAATGCACCAGCCGTCATTAGCGTATAAGCAGTTAAGTACCAGATTGCCGCCTGCATACCAACTGTGTCAGCAGCAATCACGGCTAAACCCAGATAGCCTGCATGAGCCACTGCCGAATAGGCCAGCATGCGCTTCAGACCCTGCTGTAAAAGCGCAGCAAAATTGCCAATAATGAGCGTCAAGGCAACCAGGACTACCAAAACCTGCATAAGCACATCTGGCAAGAGTGGAAATACTGTCACAGTGATCCTAAGCAAAGCAGCAAACGCAGCAGCCTTAACGACCACACTCATAAAGGCCGTCACTGCGGTGGGCGCACCTGTATAGACATCTGGTGCCCACTGATGAAAGGGAGCAAAAGCTACCTTGAAAGCAAGTCCCGCCAGAATCATGACGGCACCCAGGATGGCGTAGACTGGCTGAAGCTGCTCAGAACCTGTCAGTACTGCTGCGATATCTCCGTAGGCAAATTGACCCGTTGCACCGTACATAAGAGCAATGCCATACACCAGAATAGCTGAGGCAAATGCACCCAGCAAAAAGTACTTCATACCTGCTTCTTCTGACTCTCTGGCATCCTGCCGCCAGGCTGCCAGCACATAGACTGCCAGTGACATAATTTCCAGACCCAGCAGCAAGGTGATCAGATCACCTGCTGCCACCATGACCATGGCACCACAGGCGCTCAGCAGCATAAGCGGATAGTATTCGGGGTGCTCGAGTTCGGTACGGCGCAGATAGTCGTAACTAATCAGCACTGCCAGGATAGTGCCCAGGATAATCACGAAGTTAAAGCCCAGCGCAGCCTTGTCTGCCAAGAAGCTGAGTCCAAAACTGGTCTGATAGATACCCGTAACTTCGCCACTGGCAAAGAGATGCAAATTAAAGAGCGCTGCAATGACCAACCCAATGATGCTTACTGCTGCCGTGACACGGCTATCGCGCTCGAGCATGCTGAAAATGAGAGCCAGAGTTGCAGTAAACAAGAGCGTCAAAGCTGGCGAAAAGGCTGTTACGTTAATATCTGTAAGCCCAATCATGGCTGTTCCCCTAAGGTAATCTGCCCATCAGGCTCAGTTGGAGGCTGACTCATAGTGAGAGACCTTTCAACAAGGCGCGCTTGATCGGCAATTCGCTCGAGCTGCGGATTGGGTGCCAGACCCAGCCACAGGATACCGGCAATGACCGGCACCACAAGCAAAACCTCGAGTGGCTTTAAGTCCCAGGTTGCCTCAGTCTGCTCACCCTGATAGAGCCGCTGATACAAGTTAACACCATAGACGCCAGCCGCAATGACCGCCAGTGTGGCAAAACTGGCCAACCAGGGATTCGACTGAAAACCACCCATCAGGCTCATAAACTCACCCGGGAAGTTTGCCAGTCCCGGCACCCCGATACTGGCAAAGAGGATAAAGAGTGAAACCGCTGCCAAGGCAGGCGCAGATTTCGCCAATCCCCCATACTTGTCAAGATGAAAGGTCCGTTTGCGCTCATACAAGATGCCACTTATCAGGAACATGCCGCCCGTGGTTAGCATCTGGGCAGCCAGTAAAAAAATCGCCCCCTGCAAACCCACAATATGGAGACCAAAGACACCGACACCCACTATGCCCATGTGCGATAGCGAGGCGTAAGCAAGCAGACGCTTCAAATCCGTTTGGGCAGTGGCAATAACAGCACAATAAACTGCGGTAAAGGCAGCCAGGTACATCAGGATAGGCGCAACAACTTTGGCGCCTTCTGGCATAAGTGGAATCGCCCAGGCAAAAAAACCCAGACCGCCTGCCTTGTAGAGCGAGCCCGCCACATCAGCTACACCCGAAGGATGGTTGTTTTCGTGAAAATCAGGCAACCACGAGTGAAGCGGCCACATGGGGAGCTTGGCACAGAAAGCCAGTACAAAACCAAGAAATAGCCAGGTTTGGGTCGCAACGTCCAACTGCGTCGTCGCGGCCAGAAGATCAGCCACACGGTAGGACGCCGCACCTGAAAGAGGCTTAATGGCAAGGATCGACACCAGCATAAAAAATGAGCCAGTGACCATATAAAGCAGATATTTGAGCGCGGCCTGACGACGTTTTTCTCTACCCCAGATACCCAGTAGCAAGACACTGGCAATCAGAGTAACTTCCCAGAACAGGTAAAACATCACCAGATCTTTAGCAAGAAATATCCCGTTCAAACTTGCCTGCATGGTCAACAAAAGCGCCATAAAAGCAGCACGGCGGTCAGTGACCTTCTGAGCTGCATACAGCAAGGTAGGAACCATGACCAGTGAGGCACTGACACACATCACGCTGGCAGCGCCCAAAGGATTCAGTTCAAAGTACACGCCAAAAATGGGTATCCACAAAAGGCTAATACCAGGATCACCTGGCAGAAGCAGCGATACCACAAAGGTTGCCACACCGCTCATAAAAGCCAGGGCACTATGCCAGACAACAGAGCGGGTCAGCAGCATCAGTGCTGCTGCAACCAGAGGTATCAGCAACATTGCCAAAGTCATGCCTGACCTCCTACAATCACAACGACGAATGTTAATACCGCCACTGCCAAGAACATCAACAGGGCGTAAGCCCTGGCATAACCGGTCTGCAGGCGCCGGACGATGCCTGCCAATACACCAAAACCCTGGGTAGAAGCAACGATGCCCTTGTCCACCACTTCTTTGTCCAACACGCTCAAGCCTCCTGCAGCCGCTTCCGTCGTACTGGTAAACAGCGCTTTGTATAGCCCATCAAAGCCAGCACCGCTTTGTGACAAACGGGTCAACACGCTGTTTTTGAAACGATTAACGGGGACTCCCTTTTGCAGATGATACAGCCAGTAGCCCAAACCCAGACCAATGGCTGCCGCGAGGACCGAGACAAAGATCAGTAGCCACTCTACTGCCACGGGCGGATGTGAAAAGCGCACGCTAGCAGCAATGGAGCCGTCAAGCCAGTGCCCAATCCAGTTGGGAAAGGCAAACTCCGGTAAACCCAGATAACCAGCAATAACACTAAAGCCTGCCAGAATCATCAGCGGCACGGTCATCAGTTGGGGTGATTCATGCAAGTGCTCTTTGGCTTCCTGGCTCAGGCGCTCTTCACCAGCAAAGACCACGTAGTACCAGCGGAACATATAAAAGGCGGTCATAACGGCTGTGAGAAGCAGCAGACCAAAGAGCAGGTAGTTGGCAACTCCCGGGTTAAGCTGACTGGTAAAAACATGCGCCAAAATAGCGTCCTTACTGAAAAACCCTGCCAAAAAGGGTACTCCTGCTATCGCCAAAGTACCGATAAGGGCAGTGGTTCCAGTAATCTTCATATGCTTGCCAAGCCCACCCATACGGCGAATATCCTGCTCTCCACCCAGGGCGTGAATAACCGAACCAGAGGCTAGAAACAAGAGCGCCTTAAAAAAGGCGTGGGTAAACACATGAAATATGCCAACCCAGTAAGCACCGCAGCCCACAGCAACAAACATGAAGCCAAGCTGTGAAATAGTGGAATAGGCCAGGATTTTCTTGATATCGGTTTGCGACAGCGCAGCAAAAGCAGCCACCAGCGCTGTAAGCACACCGATCCAGGCCACCCAGCCTGAGGCCATTGGACTAGCCGCAAAGAGGGGCGCGGCTCTGGCAATCAGGTAGACGCCAGCAGTAACCATAGTGGCAGCGTGAATCAGGGCTGAAACAGGCGTAGGGCCAGCCATAGCATCTGGTAACCAGACCTGTAAAGGTAACTGTGCTGACTTACCTGTGGCTGCCAGTAAGTATAAGAGACCCACCGCCGCCAAGAGACCCGGGGCAATAAAGCTCTCGAGCACCCCAGCATTAACTTCCTGAATATTGAGCGTACCAAAGAGGTAAAAGGTTAAAAACATTGCCAGCAAAAAGCCCACATCACCGATGCGATTGACAATAAAGGCTTTGCGCGCTGCGTCAGGATTTTCACGCTTGCTGTACCAAAAACCAATCAGCAGATAGGAGCAGACACCCACCCCTTCCCAACCAATAAACATCAGCAAGAAAGAGTCCGCCATTACCAGGACCAGCATGGCTGCAATAAACAGATTCAGGTAAGAAAAATACCTGCTATAGCCCTCATCACCATGCATGTAAGCAATCGAATAAATATGAATCAGCAAGCCCACACCAGTGATAATAAGCATCATCAGACTACTCAGGGTATCGATGGTAAAGCCAAGGCTCAAATTAAAGCTGCCCGCGCTCAGATACTGCCACAAGACGATATTGAGTGACTTCTCTTCTGCTGCCAGTAGACCAAAAAACGCCAGCAAAGATACCAGAAAGCTGGCACCTACCGCAGCGCTGGCAATCCAGCCAGGCACAGGCTCCTTAAGCTGACGCCCAAAAAACCCGTTAATGAGCGCTCCCAGAAGCGCCAGCAGAGGCGCAAAGGCCGCAATGGCAATCACAGGCGCACCTCCACTAGCTCATCGATATCGGTACTTGTACGGTAGCGGAAAATCGCCACCAGAATCCCTAGACCAATCGCCACCTCAGCCGCTGCAATCGCCAATATAATAAAGACTGCCGTCTGTCCGGACAGTGCCGTCATATTTCCCATAGCCGCCCAGTGCCGCGCAAAAGCGACCAGCGCCAGATTAGCCGCATTCAGCATAAGCTCTACACACAAAAAAACCATGATGGCACTGCGACGCGTAAGCACACCCACCGCACCGATAACAAAAATAATGGCGCTAAGCGCGATGTAATAATCAGTTGGAACCATCAGCCTGCCCCACAATCATCTTGACCGCCTTTTCTCTTCTGCCAGTTGGCGCGCCTGCGCCTGCCAGTCATCCCGCACAATTCGTCCCTTAAACTCTTCAAGCTGCTCATCCAGCACAGTAACCTCTGATGGAGTCAGTGCGGCAATCGTCTCAAAGGTAAAAATGCCATTTTGGTGCAGCAACTTTTCCAGTTTGGGACCAATGCCCTTGATGCGTTTGAGGTCATCAGGCTTTACAGCGTCTGGCTTTATATCTGCGGGGCTGGGGCGCTCGAGTGTCGCTACGGAAGTCCGCGAAACAGGTGCTGCTGCGACAGCTTCTACAGGCGCAGGTTCAAGCTCACGCACTTGCACCGCCTTACGCTGCACCAGACTGGTTGCTCCAATAATGCCCGTGAGAAGCAATATCCCTACCAGTTGAAAAGCCAGCACAAACTCACTAAAGAGCGCCTCGGCAATCTGTTCGGCGCCGCCACCCTTCAGGATGCTGCTGGCAAGTTGCAAATCAGGTGCCTGCGCTGGGTTGAGAAAAACACTGAGCAGCAGACCTGCCGCTGCTAACAGACCAACCCCGTAGGCAACAGGACGCAGCCAGGCTATGCGCGAAGGTGAATAGTTACCCTCGACATTGAGCAGCATGATGACAAACAAAAATAAAACCATGATAGCGCCCGCATAGACGATAACCTGAATGGCTGCCAGAAAATGTGCCTCGAGCGTCACATAAGTCACAGCTAAAGTTAGCAGCGTTCCAACCAGCGCTAAGGCCGCATGCACAGGCTGCTTTAGGCTAATGACCCCTACCGAGCCTACGATCATGACCAGGGCCAGAATTAAAAACGTCAGCATCGCCCCTCCTGCTCCAAAGATGCTGGCGAGCTATGTGCCTGCATCTTCTTCACCCCTGTAGTCATCAGTAATCGACCCCCTCGAGTTCTGGTCGTGGCGCCGACTGAAGACTCACTTTGACGTCCTTACCCTGTTTTTTAGCTTCACGCCGCTGCCATTTGCTACCCTTGATGCCAACCAGCATATCCTCTTTGCCATAGACAAAGTCCTGATAGCGGTAGTCAGCCAACTCAAACTCATGACCCAAAACGATCGCGCCTGTAGGACAAGCCTCTTCACAAAAACCACAAAATATGCAGCGCAGCATATTAATCTCATAGATGCTGGCATAACGCTCGCCCGCTGAGGTGGGGCTTTTGGAATCATTCTCCGCCGCCTCAACATAGATGGCATAGGCGGGACAGGCCGCCGCACAAAGGCTACAACCAATACACTTTTCCAGTCCAGTATCCGGATGCCGCAAGAGATGATGGCGGCCACGGAAGCGAGGCTTAATCGTCACCGACTCATCTGGATACTGCACTGTCACTGGCTTTTTGAAGAGGTGGCTGAGCGTCACGCCCATTCCCTTGGCAATTTCCAGTACACTCATCACAAACCTCCTTAAATAACAAAAGCGATCAGAAAACCCGTGAGCAGAGCAGCGCCCAAAGCAATCTCAAACAGGTAAATCCAACCAAAACGCATCAGTTGATCATAGCGAAAGCGTGGCAGCGTGGCCCTGAGCCAGATAAACAGGAAAATGAATACCGCCATCTTGAGAATCAGCCAGATAAAAGGCCACTCGCTCATACCAGGAATCCAGTTATCAACAAAGCCGGGTCCGCGCCACCCCCCCAAAAACAAAGTACTGATCACCGCTGCGGCAGTAAAAGCATTGACGTATTCCGCCATCTGAAAAAGCGCCCACTTGATAGAGGAATACTCAGTCAGATAGCCCGCCACAATTTCCTGCTCGGCTTCGGGCATATCAAAAGGCGTACGGTTGATTTCGGCAATAGCAGAGATAACAAAGGTCACAAAAGCGATCGACAGCGGAATCCACAAAAGCGGATGTAGCTGCCAGACTTCTGCGTCTACGATCTGCCGAAAATTCAAGGTACCCGCAATCATTATCACGGTTAAAACCGATAAACCCAGACCCAATTCATAGCTGATCATCTGGGCAGAAGCGCGCAGCGAGCCTAAAAGCGCGTATTTGCTGTTACTAGCCCAACCACCCAGAAAAATACCGTAGACACCAACACTGGTTGCTGCCAGCACAAAAAGCACACCGATGTCCAGATCCATCACCCAGGGGTTAAAGCCAAAGAGACTACCTGCTGGGCCTGCCGGAATTGCCCCAAAAGCGGTCAGGGCAAAAACAATACTGACAAAGGGTGCCAGATAAAAAACAAACTTGTCTGCTGCACTAACAGTAATATCTTCCTTAAAAATCGACTTGATTGCATCGGCGATAGGTTGCAGCAAACCAAAAGGACCCACGCGGTTCGGTCCATAGCGGTGCTGAAACCTGCCAAGCAGCTTGCGCTCAATCAAGGTCATATAGGCAAAGCCCCCCAGAAGAGCCAGACAAAGCAGCAACGCCTTAATAAGTGTTACAAACCACGGATCCATCAGGCGACCTCGAGCGCAACCTGGTCTTTTTCGATTTTTGCCATATCCACCTCAGCGATACCTACAGGCTGTTCAGGCACAGCTGGCAGCAGCATAACACCCTCAGGAACGCGCGGTGACAACTTTACCCGCGCATGCCGCAGCAAGCCACCAACCTGAATACGAACCTTATCACCAGCATTTAGACCATAAAAAGCTGCATCAGTTGCGTGCAGCTCGAGTGCCGGATCACCATAGGTGGCATGCAGATGTGGATTGCGCAACAAATATTCCACGCGCGCCATCTGCGGGATGATCAGCAGTTTGCCTTGTGGCTCATCCTTGCCCAGTGGCGCAAGCTTTACCGCATTGCGCTGCCTGGAGGCAGGAATCAGACCTTCATCTGGCAGGTCGGCCAGGTCAAGCTCGAGTAGCTTTTTGAGCTGCCGGCGGCTGCTGCGCAGACTGCGACCTTCCAGCCTCGAGCCAAGTGCCTCACCCAGATAACGTACAAGCCCCATAAAATCCTCGGCTTGACCACCATCAACAGGAGCAGCCCGCACAGGCAAATAACGCCCCTCTAAGTTAACCACCGTACCTTCTTTTTCATAGCCACTCTTGGCTGGCAAAACAACGTGAGCCAGCGCAGTGGTTTCACTCGGAAACATATCATGCACCACCAAAAGCTCCATATCACGAAGCTTTTCAGCAACCGCAGGGCTCTGCGCAGGATTCAGACCAGAGATCATCAAGGCTTTGGCACTACCTGCAATCATATTCTGATAAGCATAGCGCTCGTGTGAGGGCAGCACATTGATCGCTTCCAGACCATAGCCATTGGCCATTGCAGCTAGTAGTAGTTGCTTGCTTTGCGTCACCTTGGCAAGTTGCGCGGCCGCCTGTGCAGCCTTAGCTGAAGACAATACCAGGCCGCCACAGATAATCACAGCGTTTTTAGCATCTTTCAGTTGCTTAAGCAGAGCCTTAGCATCTTCTGCAGGCATACCCGGTACGGCAACATTCTGACCCGCTGCCACCTTCGCCAGCGCTTCCAGCAGCACTGCTTCCTCAGCCACTGGGTAAATAATGCTGCGCCCAGCATGCGCCATCAGGCTCACCTGATAGGGCGCCGCGACCGTCAGCATGGCCTTGTTGTGTGGCATCCGCTCTTTAAGACGCAGGTCGGCAATGGGTACGCCGTGTGGCATGAGTTCTGGTGGCGTAACTCCTTTTAGTGCATCTTTGATACGCAGATCAATGATGGGAACCTCTTCAGTCACGTCCCCAATGACCAGTATCGCATCGGCAGTCGCCACATCTTCAAGCGTGGCAGGAGTTTGCGGAATCACCGAGTTGTTATAACGTGGGAAATGATCAAGTTGACCTGTTTTCAAGTGGTCCGCTAAAGCCTTGGCAGCGACGCCTTCTTCCAGTGTCGCATCAGCCCGCAACACAATAGCCACTTCTTTTTCTGCCAGGTTTTGCAGTTTTTGGCTGATAAAGTTGCTGGCTTCTTCCCAGGATACGGGCTCGAGTTTGCCATTTTTGCGCAGCAGTGGCGTTTTGATGCGATCAGCACTAGCAACATACTCATGCCCAAAGCGCGTACCGTCATCAATCCAGGTCTTGTTCACCTGAGTATTCAGTGCCGCCTTGATACGCTCGATACGTCCAGTGCGCGCGTCAATGATAATTGCACTACCCGAGCAATCATCGAGACTGGTACTGCGCGTATGATCATATTCCCAGTTGCGACCCCTAAACCGGGCCGTCGTATCCAGAAGTGCCCCGACTGGGCAGATATCGGTGATATTGCCAGAAAAATTGCTGGGCAACCCACCCTCCGCCGTGCCAATAAAGGTATGCCCACCACGCTCAATAAAGTCGAGGACCTCATCGCCTGGTACTTCTTCAAAGTAGCGCACGCAGCGCTTGCAGTGAATACAGCGCTCACGGTCCAGGGTAATCAGCTCGCTTAGAGGATGATGTTTTTCGCTATGCCGCTTGGTGAATACAAAGCGGCTCAGACCCGAGCCATATTCATAGGCACGGTCCTGAAGTTCGCAAGCGCCACCCTTATCACAGGTCGGACAGTCAAGCGGATGGTTGATGAGATGCATTTCCATCATACCGCCCTGGGCCTTTTTGGTGACTTCAGAGAGCGTGTCAATTACCATGCCATCCATAATGGCCGTGGTGCAGGTTGCCATAGGATTGGGAAAATTAAAAATCTTGGGCTCACCCGTAGCTTCGTCCAGTATCCAAGTACCGTCGCGGTCCTTGCGTGGTGCACCCACCACCGCCAGACACATGCGACAAGCCCCAATCGGGCTCATATACTCCTGTGAACAGAAATAGGGCACGTCATAGCCTGCGGCAAAGACCGCGTCAATAGCCGAAGTGCCGGGTTTGAGATCAAGCTCTACATCGTTGACTTTTACTTTCATTGCCTCAATCTCCCCAGCGCGACACGCTTGGATACATCTGTTTGCCGTGCTCAATCAGATACTCGTACTCATGGCGAAAATGCTTGATACTGGCTTGCACCGGCATAATACAGGCGTCTGCCAGCGGGCAAAAACTGCGACCAATGATATTACTGGCAACATCCTCGAGCAGTTCCAGATCACCCTTTTCACCGAGTCCCGAGAGCATCTTCTGATACATTCTGGGCAGCCAGGTACTAACACCTTCGCGGCAGGGCGTACACTTACCACAGCTTTCATGGGCATAAAAGCGCACGATGTTATAAAGCGCATCGACAATGCACTTGTTTTCGGGAATGACCATAATTCCACCCGTACCCAGCATCGAGCCAGCTTTGGCTACCGAGGCGTATTCCATCGGCAGGTCAAGATACTGGTCAGTGAAGGGAAACATCGGGCAGCTCGAGCCCCCGGGAATAAAGGCTTTAGCGCCTTCGGTCGGACCACCTGCCAGGTCGAAGATAATCTCGCGGTAGCTAATCCCCATCGGCACTTCATAGACACCACGACGCCTGACGGGTCCTGAAACCTGCACATGGTGAAAGCCCTTGGAGTCATCCGTGCCCATGCTGGCGAACCAGTCTGCCCCTTTAGAAATAATATGCACGGCACTTGCCAGACTGGTTACATTGTTGACCGTCGTGGGAAATCCGTACACTCCTGCCTGCGCTGGAAAGGGTGGCTTAAGCCGCGGATTGGCGCGCAAGCCTTCAAAGGAGTTCATCAGCGCACTCTCTTCACCGCAGATATAGGCCCCTGCGCCACGGTGCAGGATAATATCAAAGTCAAAGCCAGTATCAAAAATGTTTTTACCCAGATAACCTGCGCTGTGCGCGTCTTTGATTGCCTGGTAAAGATGCTCATACGCTTGGTAATACTCACCGCGTATATAGAGGACACCCTTGGTCGCTGAAATCGCATAGCCAGCAATCAGCATGCCTTCGATCAACTGATGGGGGTCATCCTCCAAAACATAGCGATCTTTACACGACCCCGGCTCACTTTCATCCGCATTGCAAACGATAAAACGCTGCCGCCCATCCACAGGCGGCATAAAGGACCACTTGAGCCCAGAAGGAAAACCAGCGCCACCACGCCCGCGAATACCGGACTTTTTGACTTCATCAACAACTTCGGCTGGCTTCATGGTCGTGAGAGCTTTTTTTGCTGCCTCATAGCCCCCGTGTGACACATAAAAGTCAAGGGTATAACTACCTTCAACACCAATATACTTATACATCGCCACTTCAAAGCGCGGATCATGACGGCTGGTAATCGGTTGGGGTTTATCGATAACGGCTGTGCTCATAGGTATCAAGCAATTAGCAATTGGCAGTTAGCTGTTAGATTCAGCTAAAACCTAATGGCTAAAGCTATTCTTTCACCTCACTTCCCAGTGGTTTGGCCTTTTGTTCGCCCTCGTTATCACCGCTGCGTTCGCGCCAAGGCACAGGCATTTCACCTTGACGAAAGCTTTCTAAAAGCACCTTGCAGCGTGATTTTGTCACATTTTCGTAATAAGTATCGTTGACCTGCAGCACCGGTGCTGTGGTGCACGAACCCAGACACTCAACCTTCTGGAGACTGAAGATTCCCTGGCGATCAGCTTCGCCATTAACCAGACCAGTTTCTTCAGCAATAAAGTCATACATTTCGTCCGAACCCGCCAGCGAACAGGCCAGGGTCGAGCAGATTTGCAGATGATACTTACCAACCGGGTGCTCATGATAGGTGCTGTAGAAACTCATCACAGCCCTAACTTCGGTCAGGTGCAGATTTAGAATATCGGCGATTTCCTGCAGGCGCGCTTCACTCACATGCCGCTCGGCACGCTGCACTTCCCACAAAAGTGGCATGATGGCGCTGCGCTGCCCGTATTCGGGGTAGCGCCCCAGGATTTCCTGCAGCACATCCTGATGCTCAGCAAAAAAGGGGGTTACAGTATCAAGTTCGACCATAGTAGTTAGCCATTAGCAGTTAGCCAATGGCTAACTGCTAACTGCCAGGCGCTAGCAGCTCCTCTCATTTATCGACATCTCCCATCACCGGATCAAAACTGGCTATATTGACGACCATATCAGCGAAAAGTCCTCCAATACAGGCAGGCTCGAGGCTTTGCAGGTTGACCAGGCTGGGCACACGTATCTTGACCCGATAAGGCATACTCCCACCATCACTCACAAGGTAATAGCCCAGTTCGCCGCGCGCACTTTCGGTCGGCACGTAGACCTCACCCCGCGGCGGATGAAAACCTTCCGTCACAAGCTTAAAGTGAAAGATAACCGCTTCCATACTGGTTTCCAGCTCACTGCGCGGCGGCAAACTAATGCGCCGGTCAGGATCGTTGACCGGGCCTGGCTTTAGTCTGTCCAGCGCCTGCTCGATAATTTTCAGACTCTCGGTCATTTCTTCGAAACGTACCATGAATCTGGCATTTACATCGCCAGCCTCGCTGCCTGGCACGGCAAAGTCATAGTCTTCATAGCCGCTGTAGGGCTGCACTTTACGAAAGTCCAGCGGCACGCCACTAGCACGCAGACTCGGACCCGTCAGGCCATGATCAAGTGCCTGATCAGCAGTAATCACACCAACACCCTTGGTTCGCTCTACAAAGATGGGATTTTTGGCAAACATACTGGCGTATTGCTGCTGCATTTGGGGAAACTCTTTAAGAAATGCGCGTACGGCCACCTCAAAATCCTCGGGAACATCTTTAGAAAGCCCACCTACCCGAAAATAGCCAAAGTTCATACGCACACCACAAACCAGCTCAAAGATATCCAGAATCTTTTCACGCTCGCGCATGGTGTAAAAAAAGAGCGTCAGAGCGCCCATATCAAGAATGCCTGTACCAAAAAAGACCAGGTGACTGGCAATCCGGTTAAGCTCGGTCAGAATCACCCGAATGCGCTGGGCCCGCTCTGGAATTTGGGCGTCCAGCAGTTTTTCACTACTAAGTACATAGGCCAGGTCATGCCCAAAACCATGCACGTAGTCCATGCGGTTACTGTAGGTTACGCACTGCTGATAAGTACGGTTCTCCATAGTTTTTTCAAAGCCCGTATGGAGGTAACCAATTTGCGGGATAATGCGAACGATGCGCTCGCCATCCAGATCAACAACCAGCCTGAGAACACCGTGGGTACTCGGATGCTGCGGACCCACATTAACGCGCATATATTTGGTCTCAAAGTCGCCTCTGGAATCGCGGTTTATGGATTTTGTCGTTACGGTCATACATCACCTTCTCGAGCACGCCCCTGGGTGCTTCTTACACCCTTGCGAGCACCGCCAGCCCAACCCGTCAACCCACTATTTCCACCTGTCATACCCGCCCGAAATGCCGCCGGATCAAGAAAGCGTCCCTCGTTAAAGAGCGTTGGGCTCTCCCCCAGCGGAAAATCCTTGCGGAGCGGATGACCCTCCAGATCTTCTGGCGTAATGAGCTTGCGCAAGTCCGGATGTCCTTCAAACTCGATGCCAAACATGTCGTAGACTTCACGCTCCAAAAATCCAGCACCCTTCCACAAGTGGGTAATGGTCGGCAGTCTCTCACCATCCGCCAGGTTTACACGCAAAAATAATCGCTCATTTGCCTCAATGCTGTAAAGGTTGTAGGCAACCGTAAAGCGCTTACCCTGATGCCCCGGATAGGTCAGATAGTCAATACCAAAAATGTCACTAAGCATATTAAAACCAGCATCCTTGGCAGTTTCTACCGCAGTGACAATATCACTTTTTTCAAGGGTGACGCTGACCATCGCCTTAAACTCTCCGGGTTTACCATTCAATGCCTTGAGGCTTTCCACCACAGAGTCAAGCACAGACATCAAAACACCACCCAGCCTGCTCACAAGGACAAAACATAGCGAACATCATCGTGACCACCCTTCAATCGTAGGGAGCTGAATACCTCGCTCATCAAAGGCTTCACCACGAACTTTTTTCTGTAACTGCATCACCGCATAAACCAGCGATTCTGGCCTGGGTGGACAACCCGGCACGTAGATATCAACGGGCACAACCGAGTCAACGTTCTGCACAATGGCATAGTTATTGAACATGCCCCCCGAAGAGGCACACGCACCCATGGAAATAACCCACTTGGGATCAGGCATCTGCTCGTAGACACGGCGCATCACCGGTGCCATCTTCTTGCTCAAACGCCCCGCCACAATCAGCACATCAGACTGGCGCGGACTGGCGCGAAAAACCTCGCTGCCAAAGCGCGCCATATCATTTCTGGCATTGGTTGACTGCATCATCTCAATTGCGCAACAGGCCAGTCCAAAAGTTGCGGGCCACAGGCTGTTGCTGCGGCCCCAGGCAACAAGTTTTTCCAGGCTCGAGAAAAGAATCCCTTCGTTCTCGAGTTCCTGCACATCTTTCGTAAACAAGTCTGTCAGAGCCATATTTGATACCCGCCTTGAACACTTTGCAGCTTGCTTTCTACAAGCCCACATAAAGTCAAAATCAAGCAGCCCACCTCCCTCATTTCCAGTTAAGAACACCCTTTTTGAGGATGTAGATATAGCCGATTGCCAGGATAAGCACGAAAATTATGGCATTGACAAACAAAAAAGCTGGTGCGGCATTAAATTTAACAGCCAGTGGATAAAAGAACGCTGTCTCAATGTCGAAGATAATAAAAAGCATCGCAACCAGATAAAAATGCACCGGAAAGCGCTCGCGGGCGCTCCCTGAGGCCGGAACACCTGATTCATAGGCAGCCAACTTAGTCTCAGACGCTTTTTTAGGGCCTAGCAAACCGCCTACAACCAGCGCAGCTGCACCGATAAAGCCAGCAGCCAAAAACATGAGAAAAACAGCCGTATACAATTTGTGACTCCTTTCCAAAGACAATTGCCACACAAAAACCTTGTGCGGCTTTTCACAACTTCACCTGTGCTATCATAGCACTCTTCGAAAAAATCCAACAAGGTGTTAAGCCACCCTTTTTCACTTGACCTCTTGCAAAAGTCCAGATTGATAGAAATTCTAATCGGTCTCAAGATTGCTCAGTTGATACTTTCGTAAGAAGTCTACTTTACTCCTCTTGGCTTCCGGTCTCACATGCAAAAGTAAGAATATTGAAAGAGTTCAACACCTATACTGGCAGCTATGACGTATTGTGCTCAGCCGAGTTCCATAGACATAAGCATCAGCGCAATCTGGGAAGCTTAAGGATCGCTATGGAAACACGTGCTGCCATCGACACTCTTGAACTCATCAACAAACTCAATCAGGAAGCCTGGGACAAACGCAACGAGGATCCTTTAACTGCTCGCAACCTCAGTGAACAGAGCTTTATTCTGGCACAGGATGAGCAGTACACCTCCGGCGTCGCCTATAGCCTGATTACACAGGGTTACGCCCAATTACGAAACGGTCACTACCAGGTTGCCCTCAGGCTCAGCAAGAAGGCCTTAAAGCACTTTGAAAACCTAAACGACCCAACCGGGATCCAGCGTAGCCTCAATACTCTGACCCTCATCTATGGGCACATGGGTAACCTGCCTACTGCACTCAAATACGGTTTGCAAACACTTAAGCATTGCGAAGCACACTCCGATAACGAGGCCACCGCCCATGCTATTAACAACCTCGCTATCATCTATGTCGAACTTGGCGACTACACGAATGCACTCGAGTATCACCTGCGGGGACTTGCCCTGTACGAAAAGCTAGATTCGCACCAGGGTGTAATGCGGGCTGTATTGAATGTTGGCGTGGTCTTCTTTGAGCTTGGCAACATTTCTGAGGCACTCGAGTACTTCCAGAAAAGCCTCCAGCTATCCGAAAGTCACGATGCTGCCTTGATCCACGCCATGACCCTGGGGAACATCGGTCGCTGCTACGCCAAAGAAAAGCACTATGACAAGGCCCTAAACACCATGCAGAACGCTCTGCAGCGCATGGATAAGCTTGATCACAAGCCGGGCATTTGCGACAATCTGGCAGAACTCGGCACCTTGTACACCGAGCTAGAGGACTACCAGGAAGCGCAACGCGTGTTGGAACGCAGCCTGAAGCTGCGGCAAAGCCTAGAAGATCGCAAAGGACAAGCGGAAAACCACCGAGCCCTCGGCAAGTTATTCCTTAGAACAGGCGTCTATGAGCGCGCCGTAAGAATGTTCAGTACCTGTTTGGTCCAGGCCGAAGAGGTCGGCGCCAAATCCTTAATCTACAAAGCGCATCAGGGTTTGGCACAAGCTGCCAAGTGCATGGGACATTTCGAGACCGCGCTGTATCATCTGGAAAAATATGTAAGCAGTAAAGACCAGGTCTTTAACGAAACCTCCGACCAACGCTTGCAAGCGCTGCAAGTCAGCTATGAAGTCGAACAAACCGAAAAGGAGAAGGAAATCTACCGTCTAAAGAGCGTAGAGCTGGCCCAGATGAACGACGAACTTCAGCGTCTGACCGAGGAACTCGAGCGCCAGACCCGAGAAGACCCGCTCACCAAGCTCAATAATCGTCGCCTCTTTGATGCGGTTCTCGAGCGCAGCTTTGCCGAAAGCATGAAGAAACCTCAACCCATGAGCGTGATGATCTGCGATATCGATAACTTCAAACGTGTTAACGACAGCTTTTCTCACCAGATAGGTGATGAGGTTCTGGTGGCAGTCGCCAACATATTCCGCAGTAACCTGCGTGACAGCGATACAGTAGCCCGCTATGGCGGTGAAGAGTTCGTCATGCTGCTACCCAATACCAGCGCTAAAGAGGCCTACGGCATCTGTGACCGCTTGCGGCAAGTGATCGAAAGCCATCCATGGGAACAGATTCATCCGAAGCTTAAAATCACTATGAGCATGGGTATCTGTGATGACCTGAGTCTCGGCCATGGTGAAACGATGATCGCTCGCGCCGATGACAAGCTCTACGAAGCCAAGCACCACGGTAAAAACCAGGTGCGCGTCTGGAGTGCAGAGGACAAAGCAGACGCAGCAATCGGCTGTTAGGCTTCGGTTGGTGCGCTCGACAGGATTCGAACCTGTGACCTACCCCTTAGGAGGGGGTTGCTCTATCCAGCTGAGCTACGAGCGCAAGAAAAAGGTATCACCACTTTGATGATGATACCAGAATGCCTGTGGTCGGGGTGACTGGATTTGAACCAGCGACCACTACCACCCCAAGGTAGTGCGCTACCAGGCTGCGCTACACCCCGACACTGCGTGCAGCGCTCTCAAGTCTACTGCGGATACTGTACCAGCGTCAAGGCAA
>CAZZPQ010000031.1:8720-23503 GCA_964655595.1 uncultured bacterium | reverse complement strand
GTCCCTGCGTGGCGAGCCGTGGCAATTCAGCATAGGGTAGCGACTTGCGACTTGCTAGCGACAACAACCCCCGCACATCTCTCAGCAACGGATCTAAACCCTCAGAGCCCTCGAGGTCTTCCAGCACCAAAAGTGTCGGCGCTTGCCACAGAGTGTCCAGCAGTAGACCCCAGGGCGTTTCCGTGGGCAAGTCTAACAGGCTGGCTATCGACGTCTTGACATCACGCCCCTGGACACTCAACCACAGTACCCGCCAGCCCTCAGCTTCGAGTTGCTCGGCCCACTGACTGGTCAGCACGCTCTTGCCATAGCCATAGGGCGCGTCGAACCAGACCACATAGCCCTCGCTGTCCGGCAACTGCGAAAGAAGTCGTGGACGCTCCAGGTAAATGTCCACTCGAGGGCGAAACCCGATCACAACTGCATTCTACTCTTCTTAAACCACAAACGATACGACTGCTGCAGGGCATTTAAGTAAAAATTAAGATGCCCCCTCCTAGACTTCTGTCATCTCTGGCAGACAGCCAGAACCCAAAGGAGGAACAGCGATGTTCAGCAAACTCAGCAAAACCCTAACCGCCCTCATCAGCAGTCTTTTTATTCTGGCAGGGAGCGCCTCAGCCCAGTGGGGTATGCCTGACTTCACCAATTTCGACTTTAGGACTTATATGCAGCAGGAGTACGACACAACCACCAGCATGATTCAACAGCAGATGCAGACCATCCTGCAGCAGCGGGGGCCGGAAATCTGGGCTGCCTATCAGCGTTGTATGTACTCAGGCTACTACTGTGGCTCATTTGAGGACTACGCGCTCAACTACGTGTCCACCAATGGTTTTACCGATGGTGGCGCCTGGGCCAGAACCCAGAGCCACATGCGGCAAAAAGAACAGGACCTCTGGTGGGGCGTACAAGACGCAGAGAGGCAACGTGCTGAGAGCCTCAATACCTGGAACAGCAACTACCGCCACAACCAGGGCGAACTGGGTAATCACTTGGGTAGCGGAAGTACCTGGGTCAATCCCTATACCGGTATGAACCACACGCTGCCCTATACAAACGTGCAACCCGGTCAAGGCTGGTATGACAGCTCGAGTGGCTATTACTTCCTGTACAATCCTTACAATCAGCAAAATGGTCAGTACTACATCAGCCGTGATGGTAATTCCTGGCAACCCATGAACCCCTGGCAAGCACCGCGTTAGTCGTCCAGCTATCTTCAAGCAGGCACGTTTGTGCCTGCTTGATTCATGTGACGCTCAGGTGACACCTGAGGCTTTAAGCTAGTGCCATGAAACGTTTAATAGTTTTTCTCGCGGTATTACAGGTGCTTTGGGCAGCGGCACAGGACTTCTCAGGACGCTTCGTAGGCGGCGATGGTGATGTGCTCATCATTAAGCAGGATGTCGCAGGCAATCTGGGTGGAGAAGTAGTGTCAGATGGTATTAGCCTATCACTGCAAGGCGAGGTGGACGCTGGTGTTGGCTATGGCCTACTCCTCTTGCCCAATGAAATGATGTTGGGCTTTCTGCTTATTCAGCAGGGCGCAGATAAGCTGACGCTGCAGATTATGCCTTTCGACGCACAGGGGCAACCGCGGCCGAGTGAAGCAGAGTCCTATGACTTCGTGCGCGAAAGCGCAGATGTAAATCCTCTAACACCAACACCTGCGAACCCTTTAGCAGGCGCTGCACAGACCGGAACATTGATAGTGGCCAATCAACGCTATACGGCAGGTACACGGTTGACCTCAGCAGTCACAGGTCTGACCTTTGAGGTGCCCACCGGTTTTCAGGCAGAGGTCCAGGCAGGAGGCATTCAACTGCTGACACCAGATGGGACAGGTTTTGGGCTGACCGCCGTTGCACAACTTGACGCAGTAGCTGAGGCTGTCATGCTCGTCAACAATTTACTGGAAGACTCGAGCTGGCAACTGCTCACCGCCCCGGAACAAAGTGCGGACAGGCTTCGTGTGAGTCTCTTTGGCAGTGATAATGGGCAGACGCTGGTCCTGCTGCTTCTGGCACGGCAGAGCCCTGCTGGAAACGGTGTGCTCCTGGTGGGAGGCGGACCAAGATCCCAGGAGCAACTTTTTCAGCAGGCGGTGAACAGCTTCGAGGCATCACTACAACTCACTGCTCCCCAGGGCGACAGCTCGCTCCAAGCCTGGCGCACAACCCTCGCCGGACGTGACTTCAACCTCATCGGTACAGCCTCAGAGTTTGCGGGCAGTGGGTTGGGTCAGCGCAGCCTGTCCTCTCGCAGCGAGGAAAGCTATACCTTTTGCAGTGATGGGCGCTATACTTATCACTATCAGGATTTCACCTCATTCGCGGCTGGCGAGTTCTCAGCCGTCACAGAAGACAGTGACAGCCATCAGGGAAGCTGGAGAATTACCCAGGGCGCAGTGGGGGAACCGTATCTTACCTTACAGGCCAGTGACGGTCGCCGCTTCACCCAAGCACTGACCAGTGAGGCCGGAGGCATGGTGATTGGCAGTGGTCGTTTTGCAATGCAGCCTAGTCAGGTATGCCGGTAGTGCGCTGCCACTTTTTCAGAACTTTAAAAGGGCTCGCGCAAAGTGAGACAGGCCTGGCGAACTCAGTCATCATGCCAACGCCCCATGGGCGCTGCTAAAGGAGAGAGGAAACTGTATGAACCGTAACTGGATGAACCACACCCGCATGAACCGTATTGGACTTTGGCTACTCGCGCTGAGCCTACAGCTTAGCGTCGCTGCCAGCAATGTATTCGTGGGTAGCATCAACCAGACAGACGCCCTGCTTGCTCTTGTACTCGAGAACGGCAGGATGACCGCCTACAGCTGTGGAGGCCCTGAAAGCTGGAGCAGCCATACCTCATGGTTTAACGGAAGCCTTCAGGACGGCGTGTTTGAGCTGACCGGACAAGAGGGTCACAGGCTCAGCGGACAGGTTCTGGGCAGCGCTGCTCGGGGTCAGCTGACCCTGGCAGATGGCAGGAGTTTCAGTTGGCAGGCGAGCCTGGCATTACCGGACAGCGCAGCGGGACTGTATCGGCTGGACGAAACAGATGCGGTAACGGGCTTTATCGTCAGCAATGACTTGTTGTCAGTAGGGTCTATCCGTTTGATTCGACCGAATGCAGTTGTCACTTTTCCGGTCGAAGCTGCTACAGCCCTTCCAAGTAGGTCCAGTGAAGCCCTTGAGGTTTGTGTTCGTGGCGAAGAGCGCCGCTGTTTCAGGCTTCCAAGGTTCGAGTAAGACTTAAGTCAGCTATAGGTGTCTGCTGCTCTTGCTTGCGCGCGCGTTTTGCCTGGTACATCAGCTCATCGGCACGTTGCAACAACTGTTCAGTGCTGTCACCAGGTACACAGGGTACGTTCCCCACATCAGCATGCACCTGGATTGCCCCCGCCGAGGTCGCCACAGGCTCAACAAAGAGACTCTCCAGACGCTCCACAACGCTGCCGTCCCGTATGGCAAGCACAAACTCATCACCCCCATAGCGCATGACGATGTCGCTGGCGCGAACCGACTGACGCAGGCGCTTAGCCGCCACCCGCAGAACCTCATCACCGATATGATGCCCGTACTGGTCATTGATCTTCTTGAACTCTCCCAGATCGATAAAAGAGAGGTGAAAGGTCACGCTGTCATTCACCCAGCGCTCGAGCAGCTCAATTCCTGCAGTACGGTTTAGAACAGTAGGCAGCAGTGCATCACTGCGCGCCGCATGTCGCTCGAGGTGAAAAGTCAGAATGGCAGCACCCATCGCTAAAATACCCAAACCATTCACCACCATAAACAATCCAAAGCCTTCGCTACCCCAGCCAGCAATGAGTAGTGATATCGCCGTCAGTCCAGCCAGCAGTGGCACCATCCGGCGGCTCATGCCGTCAAACAGCAGCGTCAGCCCACAACCGAACATCCAGGGATAGGCGATCGCTTGATAGGGGCTGGTTGCGCCACCTGTCGACTGGACAAAAAGCGCCAGGGCAGTAGCTTCACCGACATACAGCACCCAGGCAATAAATCCGCGACCATCCTTGCTTAAAAGCGCTAGCAAATACACAAAAAACAAACCTGGAAAAATGAGTAGTTGCCAACCACTCAAGGGCATGTAGCCCGTCAGCCACAGCAATAAATGTACTGGCAGCGCCAACAAAGCACCAATAACGCGTTGCCGCCAGATGCTATGAGTTGACGCCCCAAATTGCATAATATCTTCACTTTAGACGTTCTGGGCAGTGAAGGCACAAGAAATATCTCACTTAATCACAACTGCCCAGGCATGACCTTATCACCTGGGATATGATAAGCCAAGCAGCAGAACCATCCCGCTGACACTCGAGCCAGTGCTACGCCTGGTCCTAGACAGCGGCAAAAGGAGTACTCATGAGCGAGGTTTTTAGACAACACTTACAGCAGGAACTAAACAGCATTCGAGAACAGGGCTTATACAAACACGAGCGCATCATCCACTCGCAGCAGCAGGCCACGATCAGGCTGCAAAGCGGTCAGGACGTGGTGAACTTCTGCGCTAACAACTATCTGGGCTTAGCCAACCACCCAGCCGTCATGCAAGCTGCCAAGGACGGCATCGACTCCCATGGTTTTGGGGTGGCCTCGGTTCGCTTTATCTGCGGTACCCAGGACATTCACAAGCAGCTCGAGTCCCGCCTGAGCACATTTTTAGGCACCGAAGACAGCATCCTGTATTCATCCTGCTTTGATGCCAATGGGGGACTGTTTGAAACGCTGCTGGGCGCTGAAGACGCTATCATCAGCGACGCACTCAACCACGCCAGCATCATCGACGGCGTTCGCCTCTCGAAAGCCAGGCGCTTTCGCTACGCCAATAATGACATGGCAGACCTCGAGCGTTGCCTCAAGGAAGCCACTGCCCAGGGAGCACGCTTTAAGTTGATCGCCACCGATGGCGTTTTCAGTATGGACGGCGTTATTGCCAACCTGCAAGGCATCTGTGACCTGGCAGACCGCTACAACGCTATGGTCATGGTCGATGACTGTCACGCGGTTGGCTTTATGGGGCAGCAGGGTCGCGGCACGCACGAATACGCTGCGGTCATGGGGCGGGTCGATATTATCACTGGTACGCTCGGTAAGGCGCTCGGCGGCGCTTCGGGTGGCTATACCGCCGCCAGGCAGGAAATTGTCGATTACCTCAGGCAACGCAGCCGCCCCTACCTCTTTTCCAATGCACTAGCGCCCAGCATTGTTACCGCTTCCCTGAAGGTGCTGGAGCTACTCGAGCAAGGTGATGAACTGCGTCTGCGCCTGCAGGACAACAGCCGCTTTTTTCGCAGCGCCATGACCGAAGCTGGCTTTACCCTGGCTGGGCAAGACCATCCGATTATTCCCGTGATGATTTACGACGCCAGCCTCGCTGCCCAAATGGCTGACAGACTGCTGAGCGAGGGCATCTACGTCATCGCTTTTTCTTTCCCGGTGGTGCCTCAAGACCAGGCGCGCATCCGCACACAGATGTCTGCCCTGCACAGCCGCGAGCAATTAGAGGAAGCCGTGTCCGCCTTTAGCAAGGTGGGACATGAGCTGGGCATTATCTGACATGAAAGCACTGGCAAAGCTCGAGCCCCGTGAAGGCATCTGGCAGATTGACGCTGAGGTGCCCACGCCCGGCCCCAACGACCTGCTCATCCAGATTCACAAAACTTCCATCTGCGGCACCGATGTCCATATCTATAACTGGGACGCCTGGTCCCAGCAGACCATTCCTGTTCCCATGATTATCGGGCATGAATACATGGGTACAGTTGCTGAACTCGGTAGTGAAGTGCGGGGCTTTAAGCTGGGTGACCGCGTATCCGGTGAAGGCCACATCACCTGCGGCTTCTGCCGCAACTGCCGCGCTGGACGGCGGCATTTATGCCGCAATACGCTAGGGGTGGGCGTGAACCGACCCGGCGCTTTTGCTGAGTATCTGGTTCTGCCCGCGGTTAATGCCTTCAAGCTACCTGATGAAATCCCCGATGACTTAGCCGCCATCTTTGATCCTTTTGGCAACGCCGTACACACCGCCCTGAGTTTTGATCTGGTTGGCGAGGACGTGCTGATTACTGGCGCGGGTCCCATCGGTATCATGGCGGCGGCGGTTTGCCGCTTTGTCGGGGCGCGGCACATCGTTATCACCGATGTGAACGACTACCGTCTGGCCTTAGCGAAACAGGTCGGTGTGAGTCGCGCTCTCAATGTCGCTCAGCCTGATATACACCTGCAGGGCGTGATGGCCGAGCTCGGCATGACTGAGGGCTTTGATGTGGGGCTCGAGATGTCAGGTAACGCCGCTGCCTTTCGGCAAATGCTGAGCAACATGAATCACGGGGGGAAAATTGCCCTTTTGGGTATTCCCTCAACCGATACCGCCATCGACTGGAATCAGGTCATCTTCAAGGGTCTTATCCTCAAAGGCATCTACGGACGAGAAATGTTTGAAACCTGGTATAAGATGGTCAACTTACTACAGGCTGGACTTGATATCAGTCCGGTTATCACGCACCATCTAAGCGCCCAGAACTATCAGCAGGGCTTCGATGTGATGCGCTCGAGTCAGTCCGGTAAGGTAATTCTGGACTGGCGCGCTTAAACCGTTCATAATACAGACATGGATAATGATCAACAAGCAGCCGTGAATCACAGCCAGAACGTCGTGGCAAGGGTCGTCAAACTGCTGGACAATGACAGGCTGGTCATCAACCGTGGCTTCAGTCAGGGTTTACAAGGCGGGCAGACTATGATTATTTTCGAGAAGGGTGAGGAAATCACGGACCCCGATACTTTGGAGAGTCTGGGAGCACTCGAGCTGATCAAGCGTAGCGGCAGGCTGCTGCACGTACAGGAGAAGCTGTCTATCGTGCAGCTTGATCCCATCACAGCCAAGCGCAACAAGACCCCCTCAGAGATCATGTCCTCACTATCAGGACTGGACGAGGATGAGGCTGACACAGCCGAACTCAAGCTTGGCGATTATGCCAGACCCAGTGAATGATATTTCTCATTGAATCTTAGGATTCTTGTGGTTTACTGTTGTGAGGAAAGAAGACTCAAGCGCCGGGATAGTGTCAAGAGGTTGCAATGCAGGACGTTAGCAGGGCGATGCACGGCGCTTGAGGCTCTGGGGTGGACTGCTGCAGGGCGTAGTGGGTGTCGTTCAGTCCATAGGTAGTATAAGCTGTAAGTTCTCACAAAATAATTATTTTCTCGCCGCACAAGCTGTGAAGTTTTACCGCTGATAGTTGGGGGCTGCCAAGTATCTCCATGATGACATCGCCTAATGTTAATACCGAGCCCGCCAAATTGGTTAAAGATTTGAAAAGCACACTCGCTCCACCTTGAAGACACTTGGCGGCAGTGTCACATGGTTTTAGTGATTTTGGTCAAATGGCGCGGAGCATCGGGGTTCAGGCCCTTGGACAAGGTAAGATGCAAAGCTAGGAGCTGACCCACCAGAACCTGCAAAAAGGCTTCCGTTACAGGTGATAAACCACCAGGCAAAGCGATAAATGACTTGCTAAGTTGTAGTAGGTCCAGAGCGCTGCTGACCACCGTGAGATCCGCAGCCACTGCTACGAGCCGCTGGGCCACCTGCCGATTTGATTCGAGGGTAGCATCAGCCGTACCGAGCAGGATAATCGGATGATGCGCGTCAACAGCAGCAATGGGACCATGCTGAAACTCAGCACTCGAGTAGGCCTGGGCATGAACATAACTCGTTTCCTTGAGCTTGAGTGCCAGCTCGAGCGCCGGCCCATAAGATAAACCTCGCCCCAGAATATAAAGGCTTTCCGCATGAGTAAGCCTGAGCGCAACCTTCTCGATAGCCTCTGGCTGCGCCAGAATAGCCTGCATCCTATCAGGAACCTGTTCCAGAGCTTGCCACAACGCCTTATTCTGCGACCAGTGGGCAACCAGCACTGCCAAAACCATCATCTGACTGCTAAAAGTCTTGCTGGCGGCCACCGCCCGCTCAGCACCAGCATGCTGCTCGAGGCTATAATCAGCAACCCGTCCCAGACGACTATCAGCCTGATTACTCACGGAAATGCTGACTGCCCCCGACTGGCGCAATGACTTCAGACCCTCGATCACATCACTGCTTTCACCGGATTGGCTCACAGCAATGGCCAAAGCGTCCTGCAACACCATGCTGCTGGCGTATACCGAGAAAAGGCTGGGGGGCAAACTAGCCACAGGGACACCGAGGTACTGCCCGGCAAGGTAGCTAAAAAAGGTAACCGCATTATCACTCGAGCCCCGAGCTAATGTCAGAATGAGTCGCAGTGACCTCTCACGTAACTGCTCCCCCACAGACTGAAGCTGGCCGTCCTGCAAAATCTTTGTTAAAATATCAGGCTGTGCGTAGATTTCTTCTTGAAAGTGGGTCATGAGCCTCCTTTAGGGCGCACGCAAATCCAGGACCATACGGTACATATCCCCGCGGTAAGCACTTTGCACAAGCTCAAAGGCTTGTGCACTACAATCATAGGTGATGCGTTCAATTGCGAGTATTGGCGTCTCGCGGCTAATCTCTAGTAAGCGACTCTCTTCTTTGCTGGGAAGTCGCGCGCTCACGGTCTGTCTAGCACCCTGAGGCCTGATACCAAACTGGCTCTCCAGCGTCTTGTAAAGGCTCTGTTTCTCCTGTAAGACTGCTTGCGACAAGTTGACATACTGCGGTGCCAGATAGGCAGTCTGCAGCGCTAAAGGAATGTCATCTGCGGTGCGCAGGCGGCGGAGTTTAAGCAGCGTTTCACCTTCGGCAATGTCCAGCTTTTTGGCAAGGTCCTGGTTAGCACTCAATCTGGCAAGCTCCAGCACGACCGTTCCTGCCCTAAATCCCAGGTTTCTAGCTTCGTCGGTAAAACCCAGTACACGGTCAATCGTCTGCTCAACACGCCTGCCCAAAACATAGGTACCAGAGCCCTGGCGCTGCTCGAGAAGCTCATCTCTGACAAGTTCTTCAAAGGCCCGCCGCACGGTCATCCGTGAAATACCAATGATTTCAGCAAGTTCCCGCTCCGAAGGAAGCGCTGTGCCTGCTGGCAAATCTCCCTGAGAGATGGCCTTGGCTATCTTTTCCTTAAGCTGCAAATAGGCAGGCGTAGGCAGTTGTTTATCAATCTGATAAAGTGATGTACTCAGCACAGCAAGTCCTTTGCTTGGCAAAAAAACAGTACCACTACTAGACCAAAAAGGTCAAGTAAGGGGAGTGAGTGGAATAGGCAGGCGACCTTGTGGTTCTTCTCCCAAAAGGACCTCGAGCGCCGCCTGTACCGAGACATCCCGAAAACCAAAGGTGACAACTGCAGGCCCTGGAATATCCAGCACCTGATACGGGTTCCACAAAGCCAGGTGAACAAAAGCTGATGTAACTGACGCCAGCTTACGCACCATCGCTATTTCTTCAGCCATCATACGTGTTCGAGAGACCGATACGAATAGCACCAGCTCTGCTGCTGTAATCTCAGCCAAAATCCTTTCCTGCTCATGCTCATGCTCGCAATTCGCACGATCATAGCTGATATATCTAAGTGCAATACCGCGGCTCTCCAGCATTTCGGCGAGGCTGGTCGCTGGCGTCCTGATGACATCGCTGGCAGCGCCACCTACAAGGTTACTGGCTGTAACAAGTGCTACTTTCATACCTGGCTTCAGCGGACGAAAGTCACCCAGCACTGTCACAGCTGCCGTTGCCGCTTGCGACATGAGAGGCGAATCATTCTCTTGCCAGGCAGCCTCTGGCTGGGCTCTCACGCGGTATCGTTTAGCCAAACGGTCGATACGCTCGAGCTTGCGCCTGACGTTAGCCGCGTCCAGTCGACCTTCCAACACAGCTTTGGCAATCTCGAGCAAAATCGTCTCGTGGGTTTTCACCGAAGCTGTATGAACGTCGTAGAGCGGCATATCAACCCCGGCCGCCAGTGCCTGAATGACCGATTCGGCCGGGCTATAGGTTTTAGCAATGGCCTGCATTTCCAGCGCATCGGTAAAACTCACCCCATCAAAACCCAGTTCATTACGCAAAAAGTCTGTCATAACTCTGCGGGACAAGGTAGCTGGCCTGGACGGGTCAAGGGCAGTCACTACCCCGTGATAACTCATCACTGCAGCACTGCCTGCAGCAATGCCCGCTCTAAAAGGGACAAGCTCTATGGTCTCAAGGCGGCTAAGTGGGTACTCGAGGCGCGGCAGATCAAGATGGGAATCAGTAGCCGTATCACCATGGCCCGGAAAATGCTTGAGTGTGGCTGCCACACCCTCCTGCTGCAAACCCTGAACAAAAGCTACCACATGCCGCGCCACCAGCTGTGGATCTGCCCCAAAGGAACGGTCACCAATCACCGGATTATGAGGGTTATTGTTAACATCAGCATTGGGAGCAAAGTTAATGTTTATGCCCATGGCTTTTAGCCCACGGGCCGTCGCTGCGGCAACTGCCCGAGTCAGCTCTGGCCTATCTCCCGCGCCCAGCGCCATATTGCCTGGCGAGTAGGGGACATCAAGGGTTCTTAGCACCGCGCCCCCTTCCTGATCAACCGCCAGCAATAAATCATCACCACAAAGCTCGCGAAGCTCCAGACTCAGCTCAGCCATCTGAAATCTATCACGGAAGTTGCGGCTAAAAAAACAAATACCCCCGACCGGATGCTCGCTGAGCAAGGCGCGCTCATCGGCAGTGAGCGCCTGCCCAGCAAGGTCAATCATTAACAGCCGACTGTTTTCCACAAACCCTCCCTTGCTTACTAAGCATGTCATAATCATACCAGTTATAGACCAATTGCCATGACATTTAGACGCAAAGGTCACAAAGGAGTCCCTATGTCCAACCTCAAACTCGGCGTATCCAGCTACAGCTACTGGCACTTCACCGCAGAAAAAACCCCTATCGAAACAGTCATCGATGAGGCCGCCAGACTAGGGCTTGTCGGTGTCGAGGTTATTCACCAGCAACTCGAATCCGAGGATATGGACTACCTGGCGCGCCTCAAACGCCATGCCTTTCAAAACGGGATAAGCCTTTACAATCTGGGAACCCATCAGAATTTTGTCTGGGACAATGCCGAGCGCCGCGCTCAGAACGTCAGCCATACCAAACACTGCATCAATCTGGCAAGTGAGCTGGGCGCACCCTCAATCAGGGTCAATTCAGGCTCGTGGCGGCGGGAAGGCAGCCCCGGACTGATTGAAACAAAGGGTTGGGTCACACCCTGGGAAGGCGCCAGCGAAGATGACGGCTTCAACTGGGCGATTGATGGCCTGAGTGCCTGCCTTAAGCACGCTGAGCGTATGGGTGTCATGCTGCTACTGGAAAATCACTGGGGCCTAACCACGACTGCTAGCGGCATGCTACGCATTCTGGAAAGCATCAAGTCAGACTGGCTGCGTGCCATTCTGGACACGGGAAACTTTTACTATGATGGCGACATGTACACAGCCATGGAGCGAATCCTGCCTTGGGTCGACCTGCTACACGCCAAAACCTACCCTGGCGGCGGCACGGTCTTCACCATTCCGGTGGATTATGAGCGTGTTTTTACGATGCTAAGAGCTCGAGACTTCCAGGGCTATGTGACGATTGAAATGGAAGGTCATGAAGCCGCTGATACGGCCGTTCCGAAGAGCATCAGTCTAATTCAAGAAGCATATAAAGCAAGCCTGGGCAGCTAAAGCTGCCCAGGCTCAAAGTTACATATACGATTAGTTTTTCGCCAGCAGGTCGCGAATCTCTGTCAGCAGTTTGACATCTGCCGGATCTTCCTCCGGAGCAGCTTCCTGCTCTTTTTCAGCCTGCTTGCGCAAGGTGTTGTAGGATTTCACGAGCATAAACAGTACCCAGGCCACAATCAAAAAGGACAAGACATCATTGATGAACTGCCCATAGGCAAATGCGGCAGCCCCGGCCTCACGTGCAGCTTCGAGCCCGGTAAAAGTGGCACCCGAAGGATTGCGCAAAATCACGAAGAGATTGCTAAAGTCGGGAATGCGGAAAATACCAGAGACAATTGGCATGATGATGTTATTCACCAGTGAATTGACGATGGTTCCAAAGGCTGCACCGATGATGATGCCCACAGCCATGTCAAACATACTGCCTTTAAGTGCAAACTCCCGAAACTCTTTAAGCATATATTCCTCCCAAGGCTGCCAAGCAGCGTTTTTGGTACCTACTTTCCCTCATCGGTACCAAGGCGCAGTATACCTTAGGTTTTATGAACCGACAACACCCCGCTCGGCTAGCTCGAGCTGACACATAATAAACTGGACATAATCCTGATCGGACGCCTGACCCGTTTCAATACGCCTCTCACAGATGGACACAATTCTGCTAAGCTCCTGTGTATCAAGCTGACGGATCTCCTGTGGTGGTCGCTCCCGAACCATGACCTCTCCCCTTCATTAACGAGACTGCTCCCATCTCACTCTCGCTTTCATTATAGTCTAACGTATGAAATCTTACAAAATTCTTACTCGAGTGAAAAATGTCCTTGCAAGCAAGCCTAAAACATCTTAAAATAACCAAATTTTTGTCAGCTCTTTCGGCAGTTATTCAAGAGGTGAGTCAAAGCGCTGCACCTCAAGACGATAGGCATTGGGGTCACGGGCAAAGAAGTGATAGATCTGATATCTGGGATTATGTTTGGGTGGGGTCTCAAAGTTGGTATTAAGTGCCTTAAGTTTCTCATAGACATCATCTACATTATCTGTCAGCAACGTGAGAATCACGCCAGCATGGTTCGGCACGGGTGTCTCATGGTGGCAAAAACCCAGATATCCCCCTGACGTCACCTTGAAAATCAGACAGCTCTGCTGGTCACGGACAAGTTCTAAACCCAGCACGGTTTCATAAAACACCCGCGTTGCCTGCAAGTCCTGCGTTGGATAAAAGGCAATGAGTCCCTCAAAGTCAGACATCGCGCAAATCCTCAAAAATCTGCCAACCCACCGACGCTGGTGTTGTCTCGAGCCTGGCTTGCAAAATCTCAGCCAGCCAGGCAAGCAAAGGCGCTGGATCTTCACCTTCTACCAAAGGTTTGACAACTGTAAACTGATAGAACTGCTGGGTGGCAGACAGAGTACCATCATCAAAAAAAGTAAAGGGAGCGGCAGGCATCGCGTCCCAGAGTATCACAATATCGGGCCCCAGTTGCTGTGGTAGATAGGCATCCAGACTGATCGCTTCCTCGCGGGGATGCCAGATATAGCCTTGCAACAGCTTGATTAGCCGCTCAGGCTTTGCTGTGGACATGGCTGACTTTAAGCGGCGAAGGGCGCTGAGAACTGTTATACCACCGATAAAAAATAGCGATGATGGGCGGGATGTACAAAAGCATCGCCAGCACCTTCATCACAATGCCAGCAAGTTGCTGATCGCCTAGCGGATCGAGCCAGGCAAAAATGCGTGGCGCGGCAATGTACGGCGCATAAAACGCCTGGTCTGTAAAGGTGATGATGGCAAAGAGCGGTAGCTGCAGTACGGTCGAGGTCACAAACAGATATACAATCTGAGTCCCGTAGTGCAACCTGGGGATTTCTTTAAGTGGGCTCATCACAGGCCACCAGGCTACCAGGCAAACCCAGAGGAAAAATATGTGTTGCGTATGGTGGATGCTCGAGTTCCGCAGTCCCGCTTCGTAAAAAAACGGAAAGTGCCAGACCGATAAAAACAGAGTATAGACGAGACCCGCCACTACAGCCTTGCCAAGAAGTGTCGCCACAGGACGCACCAAGCGGTTGAGCAGCAAGGGGCGCCACAGCCATTCAGGTGTTCCCCAGATAAGCAGGGGGGCGCCAAAGTACATCAGAATCAGGTGTTGCACCATGTGGGCACTGAACAAAAACACTTCAGACAGGTCATGCAAGGGCGAGCCTTCTGCCAGATAGGTAATCAGCAAAGCCGAAAAGAACATGAGGGCTTTTCCCTTTGGAAAAGCTTCCCCGGGTGCAATACGGCTCCTAAGCGGACCAACCGCCAATAAATAGGCTACCGCCAAGGTCACAAGGCTCCCTATGAGCACGGGATCCCATTGCCAGCCCAGATAAACAGGTATTTCAGTCCCATTGACTGTTGCAATCAGGTGCATTCACCAACCTCTTTCAAGACACCTGTCAGTGTCCAACATCATCCTAAAACAGCAGGAGTGGCCTTGCTGCTGCCACCCCTACAAAGTTCAAAGCTTGGCGCTATGGTAATTCCGGTCGAAACTCGAGCACCGCCGCAGGTGCTAAACCCAAACCGCGGAGCGCCTCAACCTCACTCGGCACAATTGGGATAAAGTCTTCAATCAGCTCAGCATTGTCCCAGCTTACCAGTGAATGATTGATCGCCGCAGCAATTTCTTCATTAGAGAGCTGCGCCCAGGGGGTCATGATACCGTTGTAGTTCGTACCTGCTACCTCGATGGGTCCCTGTAAGCCATAAAGGACGACCTTAATCAGGTAGTCACGACCACCTTCAGGCGTATAGAGGTCTGGAGTGTGCGCTGCCAGCGGCGGAAATGCCCCCGGAATACCCTGCCCTGTTGCCTGATGACAGGCCACACAGTAAGTGCCATAAACACGTTCACCTGTTGCCTGCCAATCAAAGGCTTCAGCCTGTGCCAGGAGTTCAAGACGTGCAGGGTTTTCAGCCGTGACCGCTTCAGTCATGGTTTCAGCCAAGCCACTAACACCTTCAACTACCGCCTCTACGCTGTCAGTCACAGCTTCGGAAACGGCTTCGCCAGCGTCCGTCAACTCGTCTACAAGCGCTTCAGCAACATCTTC
>CAZZPQ010000031.1:0-8620 GCA_964655595.1 uncultured bacterium | reverse complement strand
CTTCAGCAACATCTTCGGCAGCATCTGTTGTGGTATCGATCGCCTCTTCACCAGCTTCACTGGTCTCCTCAACAACATCCTCTGCAACCGCTTCTGCTTCTGAGGCCACTTCTTCTACCTCTTCGGCAACTGCCTCTGTCACATCCTCAACGCCTGTTTCGACAGCTTCAGCAGTGGCTTCAATAACTTCCTCTGCCACCGTTTCTGCTTCGCCAGCCTCTTCAGTAACAGCTTCTGTCACGTCTACAGGTTCTGCAATCAGCTCAACAGCCGCATCTTCCGATACCACATCATCTGCGACGTCAGAGGCATCTTCAGCAGCACTCGCAGCGTCTTCAGCCAGCGCTTCAGCAGCCTCGCCATCTTCCGCTATATCCTCTGTCGTCACCTCAGCCACCTCTTCGGCAAGCTGGTCTTCGACAACGACAACTTCATCGGCAGGTGTGTCAGATTCTGCAGCAGGCTCGAGTCCCTCACTAGCGTCCTCTGTAAGCGCCTCTACCTCTGCCACCTCAACTGCTCCCAGGCCAAACAAAGGCAAGCCTCGCAAGTTAAAGTTGGCAGCTGGTGCTGCTGGCAACTGTACAGCCAGACTCTGGTTTTTAGGTGTGGGTGAGCGGAACACCTCACGCAAGTCGCGCTCCTCTACTGCTGCAACGAAATCCTCGAGCGTTTCAGGCTCTGCCACTTCATGCACCTCAGTAGCGGCCTCGGTTTGCAGATTGGCCACACTGCGCACCGTAAAGAGAAACGACAAGGCTATAAAGGTTCCCAAGGCAATGACCATGCCACTGGCAAAAAAGCCTGTATACATCGGATCATCATCCCGCAGATGCATATAAATGGCCACGACCAACACAAATTTTACCACCGACAGAGCAATTAGCCAGAAGGTAATCCAGAAAGAGCTAAGCCAGGGAATTTCGTACTCAATAATGGCAAACTCGATATAGGTAATCGCACCCAGAATCAGGGCAATGATGATGTAAAAGGCAATCGCACCTTGTTTTACATGTGCCATTATACGTACTCCAGAAGGTAGACTACCGTAAAAATGACGATCCAGATGATATCTACAAAGTGCCAGTACAATGCGGCAACATCCAGATAGACCTCATCCTTGCTGGTCATCGGGCGAATATAGGACGTTACCAAAATGCCCAAGAGCCACAAAACACCAATAGACACGTGAACACCGTGTGTGCCAGTCAGTACATAAAAAGTACTACCAAAAAGGCTGCTTTGCAGGGTTAGACCTTCATGCATAAAGTGCCTAAACTCGTAGACCTGAAAGCCCAGAAATATCGAGCCGAAGATACAAACCCCAAGTGTTGCCAACCGAAAAGCCTGAATGCGGTTGATGCGCAGATAGTAAAGCGCGATAACCATGAGCACGCTCGACATCAGCAGGACAAACGTGCTGATAGTAGTCAGGGGAATATCGAAAATGTCTGTCGGGTATGGACCCACCAGACTGCGACCGTTATAAACCAGGTAAGTACCGATTAAAGTGCCAAAGAACATGCAGTCTGAGGCCAAAAAGATCCACATCATCAGCTTGGGATCCGGCAGCTTGGTACTACGGTAGCCGTGTGCCTGAGCTGTTGCTACTTCAGCCATGGATCAGTCACCCGCCTCATTGGTATGAATATGAGAACCACCGACGCCTTCCAGTGCCCAGGCAACCGTTGAGGCAGTGATGATCAGACCACAGATAATTGCCAGGAGCCAGTTGTGATAAATAACCGCATAACCGCCAACAAACATCGCCAGTGACGCCACCAGCGGATACCACGACTGACCTGGCATGTGAATACCATGCCTATCAGATTCCTCAGCAAGTCGCTCAACTTCTTCGCGCTCTGCCGGGTCTGCATGGCTAAACTCAGGGTGTTTTTGCATCCAGTAGGCATCAATATCTGTTACTGCTGGAGTTTTATCAAAGTCATGTGCCGGTGGAGGACTGGAAATGCTCCACTCGAGCGTGCGTCCGTCCCAGGGGTCATTGCCGGCGATCTTACCGAATCTCAAAGAACGGAAGAAGTCAATCAGGAACAAGAAAGCACCAGCTACGGCAATGAACACACCAATGGTCGACACCAGATTCCACACATCCAGTCCGTAACCAGCCAAATAGGTCTGGGTACGGCGTGGCATACCCATCAGACCAGCAAAGTGCTGTGGCAAGAAGATAATATGCAAGCCACCCGCTGTCAACCAGAAAATGATTTTACCCAGACGCTCCGAGAGCATGCGACCTGTCATCTTGGGAAACCAGTAATAAACCGCACCAAAAAATGCCAGCAGTGCACCGCCACCCATGACGTAGTGAAAGTGCGCCACCACAAAGTAGCTGTCGGTTGCCTGCTTGGTAAAGGGTGGCAAGGCCAGCATCACACCAGTGATACCCCCCATGGTAAAGGTGATCAGAAAAGCAATGGCATACAGCATTGGCACCGTAAAACGTATCTTGCCACCAATCATGGTGGCCAACCAGTTGAAGACCTTTGCCCCCGTAGGAATCCCGATAATCACTGTGGTGATGGCAAAGGCAGTGTTGGCAATTGGACCCAAACCCGTGGAAAACATGTGGTGCGCCCACACGGCAAAACCCATAAAACCGATAAAGATGCCCGAGAGCACCATGACCGGATAGCCAAAAAGGGGCTTGCTCGAGAAGGTCGGAATAATCTCAGAAATCGCCCCAAAGGCAGGTAGCACAATGATGTAAACTTCCGGATGACCAAAAATCCAGAACAGATGCTGCCACAAAATGGGCATGCCACCAGCTTCTGGCACATAGAAGAGCGTACCAAAACTACGGTCCATAATAATTTGAAAGAGGGCGATAGTCAGGGGTGGGAAAGCAAAGACGATGAGGAACATGGTCACCAGGATCATCCACACAAAAATCGGCATGCGCATGAGCGTCATACCTGGTGCCCGCATATTGATGATGGTGACGATCAGGTTCATGGCCGTAACAAGCGTGCCAATACCCCCAATGAAAAGTGCCACCATATAAAAGTCAGTACCAAGCCCTGGATTGTTGCTGAGCGAGGTGAGCGGACTATAAGCAAACCAGCCAACATCCGGCGCGCCACCCAAAAACCAACTCGACAGGAATATAAGCCCCCCAAAAAGGTAAACCCAGTAACCAAAGGCATTTAATCTGGGAAAGGCCAGATCGCGAGCACCAATCTGTAAGGGAATAAGATAATTGGCAAAACCAATGCCCATCGGCATAATGGCCAAAAACACCATCGTGACACCGTGCGCTGTGAACATCTGATTATAAACATCGGGGCTGAGGAGCTGCTGCTCGGGTCGCGCCAACTGCAAACGAATCAAAAAGGATTCGACCGTGCCCACAGCCAAAAAGAAAAAGCCCGATAGCAAGTAGAGGATACCGAGTCGCTTATGGTCAACTGTGGTCAACCAACTCAAGATACCCGTCGTCCAGGTGGGACGCTCTAATAGACCTACCCGCGTGGCAGGTGGGGCAGGCTGCCGACTAATCGCCATAATTTCCTCCAGGTGATGTTTGTGCCTGAGACTCTGCTGTAATACCTAAGCTGAGCAAATACGCCACCAAGGCTTCGATGTGCTCCTCACGGTTAGGATCAGTTTCACTCCAGATATAGGGCATATAGTTCCCTGGCTTAACCTCTTGCGGGTCGCGCAACCACCGCGCCAGGTTCTCTGGAGTGTTAGCAAGAACGCCAGCCGCCACGGAGGTGCGCAAACCAAAATTCGTTAAATCTGGTTTGTCCGTTGCACCACCAAAAGCACCTTTAACAGCGTGACAGGAGGCGCACTTATTGCGAAAAAGCTCAGCGCCTTGCTGCACCAGCGGGTCTGATTGCAACTGTTGCAGTTGCTGACCTGCTGCCAGTGGCTCAATATCCTGGAAGCTGCTCACCCAGGCTGCATAATCTTCTTCAGAGCTAACGATGACGCGAAAACGCATATAGGCGTGCGCACCCAGACACAACTCGGCACACTGGCCGTAGTAAACATCCAAAGGCGTGTCCTCATCGGTTGTAAACCAGAGCTGATTTGCCTGGTTCGGGATTAAATCCATCTTGCCAGCCAGCTTCGGTACCCAAAAGCTATGCAGTACATCTGCCGAGTCCAGGTTCAGAATGACCCGCCTGCCCTGCGGAATATGCATTTCATTAGCGGTGACGATTCCCAGTTCTGGATACTCAAAAGCCCACCACCACTGATAACCCACAACATTGATAATGATGTCGTCTTCGGTCGGCGTCACGTTGGCACTTGTTTGCCAGATAACCCGCACCGCAGGCACAATCACCAAAATCGTAATGAGGGTTGCCAGCAAAATCAGGCCAACTTCCACCATGACATTACCATGCGTCTGTGGCGGCAAACTGGTGTCGCCCGCCGGACGCCGATACTTCACAATCGCGTAAATCAGTGCTCCTCCGACACCGACCATCACGATTAGGCTCAGCCAGAACGTGTAATAAAGCAGGCTCATCTGCTGCCTGGCAATGGGTGCAGCTGCATCAAAGGTTGACTGGTGACCACTTAACTCGCAACCACTCAGTAACAAGATCCCCATCAGTAGCAGGCCCCACATCCTAAGACGTGACCACCTTAGCTTTGGCACATTTTCCTCCTCGAGTACCTTAACATCCTCATAATTTAGCACATATCGAAAAACAGCAGAATCGGGGCATTTGTCCCAGATATCTGCGCTTCAGGACGCACCTCTATAGCTTACCGCTTCGGCAAGGTGAGAGTCAGTAATAAGCTTTTCATTTGCCAGGTCAGCAATGGTTCGTGCCACTTTGAGCAGTCTATCAAATCCACGTCCGGAAAGTGATAACTGTTGAATCACCGCCTTGACAAAAGGCTCAGAGACACTGCTTAGGGCTGCATGGCTGTGCAAGGCTTGTCCCACAAGCTGCGCATTGGGCATTCCCTGACGCTCTAGTGCCAGTTGACGCGCACGCAGCACGCGCTCCCGAATCATAGCAGTGCTATCGCCAGGATGTGCACGCAGCAGTTCATCAGGTGCCAACCGCGGCACAGTAATCCGCAAATCAATCCGATCAAGCAAAGGACCGCTGATACGCTCCTGATAGCGCTGGCGCTGCATCGCTGTACAACTACATGCCTTCTCCGTATCGCCATAGTAGCCACAGGGACAAGGATTCTGACTGGCTACCAGCATAAAGCGCGCCGGGAAGGTCAGTGCTGCCCTGGCGCGGCTGATAGTTACAATGCCATCTTCAAGCGGTTGCCGCATAACTTCCAGTGCCCGCCGACTGAATTCGGGAAACTCATCCAGAAATAAAACCCCGCGGTGCGCCAGCGATACTTCGCCTGGCTTGGGAATGTTACCCCCACCAATCAGACCCGCGTCCGAAACCGTGTGATGGGGTGCTCTGAAGGGTGGAATCTGCATCAGACCACTTTGTTTAAGGACTCCAGCTGTCGAGTGAATGCGCGTGACCTCAATGGCTTCGTCACGCTGCAAGGGTGGCATAATACCGGGCAAGCGCCTTGCCAGCATGGTTTTTCCCGAACCTGGGGGACCTGTCATCAGCATATTGTGCCCGCCAGCAGCAGCAATCTCGAGAGCGCGCCTGGTAGCCATCTGACCCTTGACATCGGCAAAATCCAGCTGCGCCTCATCACTCACAAGCAGAGCAGGCTGGGCAAGCTCGAGACGTGTCTCGCCACGCAAGAAAGCCACCAGCTCGCGCAGGGTGGGTGGTGCGTAGACCTCGAGTTCCTCAATAACAGCAACCTCAGCCGCATTTTCAGGTGGCACAATAATACGCTTCTTGCCCGCTTGTGCAGCATACAAGGCAATATTGATTGCACCGCGAACCGCCCGCAGTTGACCATCCAGAGCCAGCTCACCACAAATAACCGTGTCGTCCAATAACTGTTGAGCTACCACTCCCTGAGCTGCCAGCAAGGCAACAGCAATAGGCAAGTCAAAGGCCGGGCCTTCCTTACGCACATCCGCCGGTGCCAGATTCACCACAATCCGGCTTACCGGGAAGGGATAGCCAGCATTCCGTATCGCCGTGCGTACCCGCTCTTTGGACTCCTGAACTGCGATATCTGGTAAACCGACAATCATCATACTGGGCAAACCAGCAGATACATCTACCTCGATCTGCACACCAAAAGCGTCAACACCTAATACTGCCGCAGATTGAACTGTTGCTAACAAAACACTCTCTCCATCGTCTGTAGGCAAACTGGCCCAGGCGACTCGGTGACGGGTGTCAGCCAAGGCTTCCAGTATACCCTTTAGCACTGGAGCGCCCTCGGATAAACCAACCATAAAAGGCAGATGCATGAGGAGTAAAGGGTTTCACAGGCTTTTTAGCCCAAAACATGCTAGCTTACTCATGAAAGTGTTGAGTAATCTACAGGTTCATTAAGGAGAAATACATGACCAAACGTGGCGTACTTTTAGTTACAGCACTGAGTCTGCTGCTCGCTGGCTGCGGACTGATTCCGCCTATTGATATTGGCCAGGATCCCTTTGGATTTAGCGGCAAGACCGTTACAGCAGTTGTAGGCAGTAGTGCAAGCCTTGCTGTGCAGGCCAAAACTGCCAGCGGTTCGCTCAGTCTAAGCTTTGACAACCTTGACATTGGCAGCGCTCCAAATCCCAGCCAGATAGCGGCTAACATCGGCATTGCACCTACAGTCAGTGTTTCGGCCTTAGATGGCGTCTACCCAGAAACAATCAGCTTTGAAATGGCGATGTCACTGAACCTTAGCGACGCTGGGGGCAACTTCCAGGCGCAGGCTAAGATTTCTGACATCACCTTAAACCGTAGTGCTGATTGCAGTGGCGCCAGTTCATGCAGCTACACAGTGGCAGGCACGCCGTCGATAACTGAGCTGTTATTCGGCGGCAATGCTATTGGCATTATTTTTGCTGGCCCACAACCCAATACCCTCAACGTTTCAGTGAGCATGAATGTAAACAGCAGCCCTGAGCTGGCGGACGGCTCGAGCATCACCGTTACCTTCAGCGGGCAGGGTGCAACTGCCAAACTCTAAATCCATACTTGGCTTTTTGGCGCAGGTTATGAACATACCTGCGCTTTTTTCATACAGCTCAGCAGGGCAAACCCACCACCCACGAGGTCTTGACAGCATCAGGATTATCATCTACACTCTGGCTGATTGTAGGCAGATCTACAGTCAGGTATGGGGATAATGGTGGAAGGACTATCATGATCAAAAAACAATTTGTCAAAAGCCGCAATGTGACCAAAGTGACATTCGAATTGGACCAAAGTGTTTCAGCGGAAAACGTCATGCTGATCGCTGACTTTAACGACTGGCAACCCGTTTCATTTAAACAGGCAAAAAGTGGAACCTGGAAGCTAACCCAGGAACTCGAGCCCGGAAAAAGCTATCAGTTTCGCTATGTACTCGAGCAGGGTGACCAACTCAGCTTTATCAATGACCCCGAGGCCGACGGCGTCGTAGCTAACGACCAGGGTACTGAAAACGCAGTCATTCAGGCTTAATACCAACTCTATTCACTGTCTGTACCAAGCAACCAGCGCTCGAGTCTGGTTCTGCGTGCGACTTTAAAGTGTGCCTTGGCAAGTTGCAAAAAGGGGTGCATTTCAGTACTCATATAGCGCTCGAGCCCTTCATGGCTGATGCGCCCCAGTGTTCGTTTATAGCTTTGCAAAATACGCTCATCAAAGAGGAGTGCCCCGGTCTGGCCCACGGCTGCCGCCGTCCCTACACCTTTTTTGACGACCTGCGCCGCATCGACTGTCATAATGCCCAAGAGGCGCTCGAGCGAGACATTCTCTTGCTGCGCGACTTCCGTGATGCTCTGCCACAAGCCAGATATTTCTGGCAGCAACTGACTTCCACTACCTAAAATCCGTGTATAACTTGCCTGCATCTCCGCGGCAAGCTGCTCGAGTTCTGCGCGGGTCAATGGGGGTAGATCAATGACGGCTGCACTCTTACTGCTGGCATCCTGAATGGCTTCCAGCACATCGACAAGCTCACTGGGGGTGGCGTCTTCTGCCAGCACACCGTTAGCCTTTAGCCGCTCGACCAGTCTGTTCAGAAAGGTTTTGCTGCCAGCGGCTGCATCTGCGGCAATTGCCAAAACCCATAAGGGTGACAGCCGCATGGTCAAAAGCCCCGCAGCTTCCAGCACATTGCCCAGTATTTTGCGCTGCACAAACTTGTCTTTCAGCGGTAGGTGCTGACGCTCAGCTTCACGTTTCACTTCAGCAACGCGCTCGAGCAAAAACTCCTGAAATAGTCCCACGGTAACGCGGTAACTCGTCGTCCCGCGCAGGGAATCCGGCAGCAGCGTACTGGTCAGCAAGCTGGTTCCACCGCCTACCAGAGCAGCCAGCGACCGTAGACTGCGCTCAGGTAGCGACAGCGCATAGACCAGAGCGCCCAGTGCGGTAGTGAGTCCATCCTGCAATGTATCGGACACTTTTTTCACAGCCTCATCATAGACAAAACCGCTGCAGTTTGCCTCCCACTTAAGCATCAGGCGTCTCTTGAAGCAAAAACCCACAACGGACCCACACCATCTCATACCAATTCCGGTTATTTCTTAAGGAAATAA